>JAGAXP010000258.1 GCA_017940955.1 Oribacterium sp. | reverse complement strand
TTTCGATCAGGTGCTTGTTCTTAATGATGGCGCTATGAAGATCGGTACACCGGTCGTTGATGGTGCTAAGGTATCAGCCACTGTTACTAAGAATGGCAAGGCTAAGAAAGTCATCGTTTACAAGTACAAGAGAAAGTCTGGTTACCACAAGAAGAACGGTCACAGACAGCTCTTTACAGAAGTAAAGATCGATTCTATCGGCTAATTTTTTCAAAGTATTTAATGGAGGATAATCATGGCTCATCATAAGGGAATGGGATCTACCAAGAATGGTAGAGATTCGGAGTCCAAAAGACTTGGACAGAAGAGAGCAGATGGTCAGTTCGTAAAGGCTGGTAATGTCCTTTACAAGCAGAACGGAACAAGAATTCACCCGGGTCTTAATGTAGGTCTCGGAAATGATTTCACACTTTTCGCAAAGGTTGACGGTGTAGTTAAGTACAGCCACCTTGGAAGAGACAGAAAGCAGGTATCCGTACTGCCAAGAGATGCTGAGTAATCTCGCTTGGTTTTTCAGAAGATCACCCCTGTGCCGTAATATCGGTGCAGGGGTTTTGTTCTGATTCTGCCTGAGATTTTGCAGCCGATGATCCCCGGGGGAGCACTCGGCTGAACTGTTAAGAAATTTTTATTCAGGGGCAGAATGTTCCAGAAGAATCCTCGAAGATTCTTTCTTTTACTAATGTTTGAGTCGGTATTTGTACATACGTGCGTAAAACCTGCAAAGTGGTGTTCCGGACTTGGGCATTTATTCTTTTTGATTTGCTCTCTGAGGGTTAGCGACGTTTTTTCGGCGCAGGGATACCCTTGGGAAAGGAGAAATGATTCTATGTTTGCAGATATTGCAAAAATTTTCATCAAAAGCGGAAAAGGCGGTAACGGACATGTTTCCTTCCGCCGTGAATTGTTTGTACCGGCCGGTGGTCCTGACGGAGGCGACGGCGGAAAAGGCGGTGATATCATCGTTGAAGTTGATAAGGGTATGAATACTCTTGAAGACTTCAGAAACCGCCAGAAATATGTCGCAACCCCCGGTGAAGAAGGCGGCGGAAAACGCATGCACGGAAAAAACGGTAAGGATCTGGTTATTAAGGTACCTGAGGGTACTATCATCCGTGATTTTGAGACCAAAAAGATCATCGCGGATATGTCAGGTGACAACCGGAGGCTTGTACTTCTTAAAGGCGGAAAAGGCGGATTAGGAAATATGCACTTTGCCACACCGTCAATGCAGGCACCTAAGTTTGCACAGCCGGGTCAGGATGCAAGAGAGCTCTGGGTACAGCTTGAACTGAGAGTTATCGCTGATGTGGGACTGGTCGGACTTCCGAATGTAGGAAAATCCACCATTCTGTCCATGTGTTCCAATGCAAGACCTGAGATTGCAAACTATCACTTCACAACGCTTACTCCACATCTCGGAGTAGTTGGTTTAAAGGGTGACAGATCCTTTGTTATGGCGGATATTCCCGGTCTTATCGAAGGAGCTTCAGAAGGTGTTGGTCTGGGACATGAGTTCCTGCGCCATATAGAGCGCTGCAAGGTGCTTGTTCATGTTGTGGATGCATCAGGCTGTGAAGGAAGAGATCCGGTTGAAGACATTAAGACTATCAATGAAGAAATCGGGAAGTACGATCCGGATATCCTTAAGAAGCCTATGATCATAGCCTGCAACAAAACCGATCTTATCATTGATGAGCAGGGTTCTGACAGTGCGGTTACAAGGATCAAGGAAATTTATGAACCGCAGGGTGTGAAGGTTTTTGCAATTTCTGCAGCCACAAATACCGGTCTCCGGGAGGTTCTTGAAGCTGCCTGGACTTATGTTGAGGAAGCCGGTGCCAAGGAGGTCGAGGTTTATGAAAGTGAAGTCGATCTGGAGACCCTTGGACATAAAGAGCAGCTTGCCATCGAGTACAAGAAGCTTGATGACAGTACTTACTCTGTTGAAGGACCAAAGATTGAGAAGATGCTGGGTTATACCAATATCAGTACAGAGAAAGGCTTTGAGTTCTTCCAGCGTTTCATGGCTGAACAGGGAGTTATCAAAACTCTCAGAAAAATGGGTATTCAGGAGGGCGATACCATAAGGATCTATGGTCACACCTTTGAGTACTACGATACAGATGCTTATGAGGATGAGGAGCTTGAGAAGGCTATCGATACAGCTTTCCCCAAACGTCACCAGCCAAAGAATAACGGAGAAGAAGAATGAAGAAATATATAAGAGACAGTAAGATGCGTTCTGAATTAAAGGGCGCAGCTATGAACATAGAACCGGTTCTTTCCATAGGAAAAAACAGCCTTACACCGGAATTTATCGAGGCAGTAAGAGAAAACATCGTTAAAAATGAGCTTATCAAGATCAATATTCTGAAAAATTGCGATGATGATCCAAAGGCTATTGCCCATACTCTTGCAGGACGTACCCAGTCAGAGGTTGTTCAGGTTATCGGTCGCAAGATCGTGCTTTATAAGCCGGATCCTGACTTTAAAAAGCGTAAGTATGAGATTTCAAAGGCCGAGCTTAAAGAGGGCGGAAAAAACCCCGGAAAGCATTCAAAAAACAAGAATCACAATGCTGAGATCGCCGGCGCAAAGAAGAAGGCCTCCAGAAGCGGAATGAGTCTTCGTTTTGTGGAAGAAGCCGACGAGGAATTTGATAACGACGTTGAGTGACAGAGGTACCGGTATGTTTGAAACAGGGGTTCATGACAGAAAAAAGAAAGTAGGTATAATGGGAGGTACTTTTGATCCCATTCACAATGCGCATCTTTCTCTGGGTCAGTGTGCCCTTAACCAGTTGTCCCTTGATGAAGTCTGGTTCATGCCGGCTAAGGATCCCTATTTTAAGAAAAACAAAAAGGTCACGCCTTCAAAACAAAGGTGTGAAATGACTTCTCTTGCGGTTTCGGGGATAGAGGGCTTTAAGCTTTCCCTGTTCGAGCTTGAGAGGGAGGGGGAGACCTATACGGCGGAAACATTGGAACTGCTTCATGAAAAACATCCGGATATTCACTTTTATTTTATCATCGGGGCGGATTCAATGTATCAGATAGATACCTGGTACCGTCCGGAGAGGATAATGGAGCTTGCCACACTGGCTGTGGCAGGGAGACATTATCCTGAAGGAAAGAGAAGCTTTCGGGAACAGGTGGGATATCTTAAAGACAGATTCCGGGCGGATATAGCTGTGCTGGATTATCCCGAAACGGAGTTATCCAGTACTATGATACGGAAAATGGTGGCGGAAGGCAGAGACATCAGCGGGCTTCTGCCGGATAAGGTTAAGGAATATATCAGGGAAAATAATCTGTACAGATCCTGACAGCTGTTCAAGGGGGATCAGTTTATGGCATCGGACAAAAAAGCAAAGAAAAACGGTGACAAGCCGGATATTTCAGAGATTTATGAATACAGAAGGAAGCTTAAAAAGCTTCTGAAACCTGACAGGTATGAGCATTCTCTCAGCGTGAGCTTTACCTGTGTCTGTCTTGCCATGAGATACGGAGTCGATCTTTATAAGGCGGAGGTAGCGGGACTCGTTCATGACTGTGCCAAGCAGTTCTCCGATGAGGAGCTGATAAAGCTTTGTAAAAAAGAAAAGGTAGAGCTTACGGATGATATGCTGAAAGCACCTCAGGTGATACATTCTGTTTTTGGCGCCGTATATGCCCGTAAGGAGTTCGGAATTGAGGACGGTGATGTTTTATCGGCTATATACTATCACACCCTTGGAAAGCCGGATATGAGCCTTCTGGAGGCTATTGTTTTCACTGCCGATTACATTGAAGCAAGAAGATATAAAGCTTCGAGGCTTACGGAGATCAGAAGGCTGGCGTTTGAGGATCTGGACAGAGCAGTATACGAGATTAATCATGATACCATAACATATCTTGAGGAGTCCGGAGGCTTCATCTGTAAAGATTCTTACGATACCTACAGGTATTACAAAGAACTTATTGAAACGCGCTGGCAGCCGATAAAATAGATATCATCATTATGACAGTTATTTTAAAGGAGTTATTTTATGGGAAATGAAACTTCAAAGGAAATGGTCAAGGCAGTTTACAATGCTCTTTCAGATAAAAAGGGATATGATATAACTGTTATTGATATTTCGGAGGTATCTGTTATTGCTGATTATTTTGTGATCGCAACAGCAGACAACCTGAGACAGGTGGATGCACTCAGTGATGCGGTAGAAGATAAGATGGCTGAGCTCGATTTCGATATGCGTCGTAAAGAGGGCGTTCCCAACAGCGGCTGGATACTTCTTGATTATAATGATATCATTGTGCACATCTTTGATAAGGAACAGAGATTGTTCTATGACCTTGAACGTATATGGTCTGACGGAAAAAAGATGATTGATATAAATGAGCTTTGATCGCGGATCCCGACTTTATAAGCCGGGATTTTTTCTTTGGTTTGAATGGTTTAACAGAATCCGCAGGGAGTAACAGCTTAGTCGGTGGACAATCAACCCCGTCCCCCTGGTTCACCGACGGAACTGTTACCGCAGGGATTCTTTTTTTAGTACAAATGTTTATGCAATGGTTGCAATGAACGGATGTTTGTGATAAAGTTTTATTATATTTAATAATAAAAAAGGAGTATGACATGGGCAGACACAAAAAACAACCTGATGCTAATCATATGACACCAAAGCAGAAAGCAGTTTTTGATTATATTAAACAATGTGTTATTGAGAGAAATTATCCCCCTTCCGTCCGGGATATTTGTGCTGCTGTAGGCTTAAAGTCCACATCAAGTGTATTTACATATATAAATGACCTGGAAACCATGGGGCTGATAAAGAAAGATCCGTCACATCCAAGAGCGCTTATGATCACAACATCAGAGTTCCGTTCGGCACCCGAACGTGAGGTGGCTCAGGTACCTTTGGTGGGTACTGTTGCGGCGGGGATTCCTTTACTTGCCCAGGAGAATGTTACCGATTATTTCCCCATACCTGTAGATATGCTTCCGAACAAATCGGTATTTATGCTTACCATAAAAGGCGAATCCATGATCAATTGCGGCATTCTTAACGGTGACCGCGTTATAGTGGAACAGCAGGAAACCTGTAACGATGGTGAAATCGTTGTTGCTCTCGTAGATGACAGTGCCACAGTAAAACGTTTTTATAAGGAAGACGGACACATACGACTTCAGCCCGAGAATGACAGTATGGATCCGATAATTGTGCCTGATTGCAAGATACTCGGAAAAGTTATCGGATTGATCCGTATGGGCATGAAATAATAATGTTGTATCGGCAATATTTAAATGTTGCCGATACCGGAGACCCGGGATGATTGAAAGAGCAAAAGACGCGTTTAATTATGATATCGTATATCATAAATTCAAGATGGCTCCGATGGATGGAGAATCGCTGGAGGATTTAAAGAAGGATATTAACGAATTATCCGGAAAACTTGAAGCCTGCGGTATATATGTTCATGTTTTTGAAAGCAATGTCCAAAAGAAAAACGGGAAATCACGGGATGGTTTTGTAAATGTTGAGGTGGGCATACATGAACACCACAGGACCAGGGGAGCCGGATGGTTTAAGCGGAAAGAAACTAAGGTTACGGTGGGAGAAGTATATAAATTCTCTGCAGAGCATAACACCAGGGAAACCGCGGAATTTGCCGGAGTTTCTTTAAGGACGCTGTACAACAGGAAAACCGAACTAAAGAACCTGGGGAAGTGGCAGGAAGATAATCAAAGCATGTTTTGATGAAATTTTTATTTTTTAATGAGTTATCAGATTGGAATTTATTACCGATATAACACTATATGGGTTTTATGCATGTAACGACATGATGTCGTTTCATTTTTTGAAAGATCAATGTGATCAGTTTTCGTTCAGAAAGGTAGTATGGTTTCAATGGAAAGAATGCAAGGTGACAATGATAGTTCATTAATAAAAAATGCGTTTTTGTTATTTGACAAGATGTCGGAATTACAAAAAAAACTTCCGGTGGCGTATGCACTTTTTCAGGTAGTGGAAAACGAGAGTCATGACGGAGCTGTTGATGCAAAATATCTTTACGCTAATGAACGCTTTTGCAGAGGAATAGGACATGATAAAGACGATCTGGTAGGGCATCTGGTTACAGAAACCTATGAAGATGAAACCAAGGAATTGTTTTATTATGCCTATAAGGCTGCGTATCGGGGAGAAGAGAGTAACTATACAACCTACAGTAAAGCACTAGGGCATTGGGCTGAGTTTATCATCGCTCCGACCAACATTTCAGGGTGTTGTATAGTTGTGTGTACCTTTATCGACGACAGTCATCTGGAAAGAGAATTGCTGCGAAGAAATTCCACTACCGATGATGCAATAGTACGTATCAGTCGTCTCCTCAGTAATGAGGATGATTATGATACTGTTATGAATCAGGTTCTTTTGGAGCTCAGTCGGGTTATCCATTCTGATAGAATATATATACTCAGCACTGACAGGATTGTTGTGGATCTGGAGTTTGAGTGGTGTAATGACGGGATTACTGCTCACAAAGATAAACTCACAAAGATGAGTTATCAAAAGTACTTTGAAAACTGGGAAAAATATCTGAATTGCGATAGAGCGGTTATAAAGATTGACGATATCGAATTTTTCAAAGAACATGAAAAAGAACTATATGAAAAATTAAAGGACAGAGGAATACAAAGATTTATATGTGCACCGTTCTTTGATAACAAGCATCAGATATTGGGCTTTTTATGTGCGGATAATTATGAAATCTTGGATGATATCGATACTCGCAAGATCATAGAGAGCATTTCTTACTTTATAGGTTTCAGGATCAGAAATCATACCTTGATGAAGCTTTTGGATTACAGGGGTACTCATGATGACCTGACCGGCCTTAAGAACCGCCGTGTCTTTGGTGAGGCATTGAAAGCTATTTCACAGACCAGAGATGCATATGGAATTTATTATGTAGACCTGAACTTCTTTAAGTATGCCAATGATAATTACGGACACCATGTGGGTAATGAGGTTCTTCAGGAAACGGCCATAAGACTAAGGGATGTATCCCATCATGAAGTATTCAGACTTGGTGGTGATGAATTTGCTATTCTGATAGACGAGGAGCTTCCGGAAGAGGAGTACAAGAGAATCTTGGTGGATATGGACGCAGCATTTAAGGTTCCTATATTGGATACAAAGGATTACAGGATAACCATAAGTGTAAGTGCCGGATATGCCATAGCACCGACGGACAGTACAAGTCCTAATGAGCTAAGAAGGATTGCAGACACGCGTATGTATGAGCGAAAGAAACTTATGCATGAGAAAATTATAAGCGACGGGGGAACAGATCCCAGAGCTTAAAAAAGAGCCCTCCGGGGCTCTTTTGGATTTTTATATTTCTTGAGATTTATCAAACAGAGGGTCTCCAAAGTTCTTGAGGGTTTCCCGAGCTGATTTCTCGAGATTTACCAAACAGATTGAGGGGCAGACTTGAGGGTCTGCCTCTTTTTTTAGTCTGTTCTCAAGCGAACCTTATTTCGGGCGCTTCTGCGGCGTTCGTCTTCCAAAGCGGCATAATGCTTTTTGGTGGTATTAACGTCATTGTGGCCCAGAACATCAGCTACGAGATAAATATCACCGGTTTCTTTATAAAGGTTGGTGCCGTAGGTGCTTCGTAATTTATGGGGAGTGATATGTTTCAAAGGAGTAACATTTTTTGCATATTTTTTCACCATATATTGCACAGATCTAACCGTAATTCGTGAGTTTCTAAGGGAGAGAAAAAGAGCATCCTCAGAACCGGTTTCAGCCACAATATGTTTTCTATGATCAATGTATTGACGTAAAACTCCTTCAACTTCATCTCCGAAGTAAACGGTAACTTCTTTTCCGCCTTTTCGGTGAATGTGAATGCCGTCATTATTGAAATCCACATCTGAGATATTAAGACCTACACATTCAGATACACGAATTCCTGTGCCAAGCATAAGCGTCATCATTGCTACATCCCGTAGTTCTGTTTTGTCATGGAATACTTGCTGCCGCTTTGTAAGGCTGTCTCCGGTTTCGACCTCATCCAGAAAATCCGCAACCTCATTGGTGTCCATTCGGATGATCTCATGCTCCTTTAATTTGGGCATCTGTAATTGGGCAGCAGGGTTGTTCTGTATGAGCTGATTATGGTGAAAATAGTTATAGAAGGTTCTTAGGGAGGCAACCTTACGTTTTATGGCAGTCCGGCCGTTGATAACATCGGTTGTGATTTCATTCCCCTTTGAGTCTTTGGCTGTTCGTTTCCTGTATTTAAGGTATTCAAGGAAATCTTCCAGATCCAGAACGGTCATCCTGCTTATGTCATCCAGAGAGATATCACTTATGTCCTTATCCCTAAATAAAGGATTTTCAGCTTTAAGAAATTGGAAAAACACCTTCAGATCATAGGCATAGGCGATGCGGGTTCTTGATGAAGTCCGTGGTTCGATTCCCCTAAAAAAAGTTGTGCAGCACCGGGGTAGCTCGGAGAGCAGAGCTCTTAGTTTAAGAGTATTTTCTTTATCTACCTGCTCATGGTATTTTAATGACATTATTTTTCCTCCGATTTACAAGTGAATTTTTTTACCGCTTATTGGATACATGGATATAGGAAGGAAAATTAGTGAATAAATGATAAAACTTTCACAATCCCGTAACCATAATCTTTATTCTTTGTATATTATAACAAAGAGAAGGGTGAGAATGTGAAAAGGTTTTGCGAAATAATGACGGATTTAACGAAAAAACGTGAGGGTTTTTGGTCAGGATGACATATAGAATTCCTATTATTTTCATATTATAAAGCTATGTTGCGGTTGCGAGGGCTTATACTCGGTGTTATAATTGCACTTGGTCAGATACAATCAGAGACCAAGGAGACAATGTCAGGGTTTTAAGTATCCTGATATGCAGCAACGGTCCTTCGCGATGCGAAATATTAAAGGACCGGTGTCAAAAGCGAAAGAGGTAAAGACATGAATGATTATTTAGAAATTGTAAATGTTCACGCGCGTGAGATTCTTGATTCAAGATCTAACCCAACAGTTGAGGCAGAGGTTACTCTTGCAGATGGTACTGTTGGAAGAGCAGCCGTACCAAGTGGTGCTTCCACAGGTCAGTTTGAGGCTCTTGAGCTTCGTGATGGTGATAAGAGCCGTTATGTAGGCAAGGGTGTTCTTAAGGCTGTTGAGAATGTTAATACTCTTATCAATGACGCTTTACAGGGTGTAGATGCATCAGACGTTTATGCAGTAGATGCAGCTATGTTAAAGCTTGATGGTACAAAGGATAAGTCAAAGCTTGGTGCTAACGCTATCCTTGCTGTATCACTTGCATCAGCTCATGCAGCTGCTGAGTCTCTTGGTGTTTCTCTTCATCAGTTCCTTGGCGGTGCAGCGGGCTGCGAGCTTCCTGTTCCTATGATGAACATCGTTAACGGTGGTGCACATGCTGCAAACAACATTGATGCTCAGGAGTTCATGATCATGCCTGCAGGCGCTCCAAGCTTCAAGGAAGGTCTTCGTTGGTGTTCAGAAGTATTCCACGCACTTCAGTCAGAGCTCAAGGCTAACGGTCTTGCAACAGCTGTAGGTGATGAGGGTGGTTTCGCACCTAACCTTGCATCAGATGAGGAAGCCCTTGATTATATCGTAGCTGCTATCAAGAAGGCAGGATACGAGCCGGGTAAGGATTTCGTACTTGCTATGGACGCTGCTTCTTCTGAGTGGAAGAGCGACAAGCCGGGCGTATATCACCTTCCTAAGGCTGGTAAGGATTTCACAACTGATGAGCTTATCGAGCACTGGAAGAAGCTTACAGAGAAGTATCCGATCATCTCTATCGAGGACGGTCTCGATGAGGAAGATTGGGAAGGCTGGCAGAAGATGACCAAGGTTCTCGGAGACAAGGTTCAGCTTGTTGGTGATGACCTCTTCGTTACAAATGTTGAGAGACTTCAGAAGGGTATCGACCTTGGCGTTGCTAACGCAATCCTTATCAAGCTTAACCAGATTGGTTCTCTTTCAGAGACAATGGACGCTATCAAGCTTGCTCACAAGCATCACTATACAGCAATCGTTTCTCACAGATCAGGTGAGACAGAGGATACAACAATTGCTGATCTTGCTGTAGCTCTTAACACATGCCAGATCAAGACAGGTGCTCCTTCAAGATCAGAGCGTGTAGCTAAGTACAACCAGCTCCTTCGCATTGAGGAAGCTCTTGGTGATGGTGCTGACTATCCTAAGTTCAATGCATTCAACGTTAAGAGATAATCTTACCGGGCAAACACAATGATTAATAGGCCGTCGCATGATTGGGTCAACAGATCCGATCATGCGGTGGTTTTATCATTCAGAAGCTCTTGGCTTCCAAGAATTAAGGGTTTATTTTGACATAAATTGTTTTAGATTAAAATTATAAGCTCTGATATTCGGCAACATTTAAATATTGCCGAATATCAGAGCTTTTTTGTATTTCTTCGTGATACAATGAAAATGTAAACCGAAAAGGCTATCAGTATCGTGAAGATCAGACACCCAAACGGAAGGTAGAGTATATTGTTCATCAGGAGCACTGAAAAAAGCATGATCAAAAGAGAAATGAATGACTGTGCCGTGCCTATCAGCTGGAATTTTTTTTGGAACCAGGGATATTCAGTATCATGTATCAACAGTCCGTCATGAACATATTGTATTGTATACAAAAGTGCCTGTTCCGGGGATTTATCATAAATTCCGTATTCATGAAGGAAAAATCCGCCTTTTTCGCACAATGAGTAAATCATATTGTATACAATTTCTTTTTTTAGCTCATTGACCGGAATGCTATATAAGACATATAAGAATACATTTCCGGTATCATTTATACGTTCCAGATAAAAAAGAGGAGATATGGAGGTAATTGCATCTAAATTATCTGAAATTAAGCTTTTTTGGAGCTCGGATTTAAATTCCAAAAACGGATCTGTATCAATCAAAATCTGATCCAATGTATTGCAGGATTCTTTGTCAGAGCCTGTAATTATACTGAGACAGAATAAACTGTCCGGATGCTCAGAATAAAAGCGTCTGAATTGATTTATCCAGGTTGATTCAGCATTAAGACGATCGATACCTTTTTTGATTTCGGTATATGAACCATCATTAGAAAATATTCTTATTTTATTGGTATTGTCATTTCGAAGTCCGGATACAGACATCAATGTATGGACAGGGTGGATGTCCAGGTCAAATTTCAGCTCAAAATTATCTAAATAGCTCATAATTCATTATTTCGCAAAACTCCAGTTTAACGAAAAGATGAAATTAGTTATTGCCGTACCATGTTTTCGGAAGCAATAAAATCATCATAGGCAGGATTTCCAATCTTCCTGCAAGCATGTCTATGGTCAGAATAATCTTACTTAAATCAGAGTATTCCGAGTAATTGCATACAGGACCTACTGCACCGAGTCCGGGACCTATATTGTTGAAGGTTGCGGCTACTGCCGAAAAATTGGTCACAAAATCAAATTTATCAAAGGAAATGATAAAAACCGAAACCAAAAAGATAAACACGTACATTATAAGGTAACAGTTCACGGATCTTACAACGGAATGCTCCAGTCTCTTTCCTTCCAGCCTTATGTGTCTCACAGCTTCGGGATGAAGAAGAACCAAAAGATCCTTTCCTATCTCCTTGAATAAAATGATAACTCGGGACACCTTGATTCCACCGCCGGTTGAACCTGCACAGGCACCACAGTACATCAGGAACAAAAGAACCATCTGGCTCGGCTGCGGCCAGGTATTAAAGTCCAGAGTTGAAAAACCTGTTGTGGTTATAAGTGATGCTACCGTAAAGAAGCTGTGATGCAATGAATAAATCAAGTCGCCGCCACACATCTTTAGAATATTAAAAGCGATAAAAATGCTTGATGCGATTATTATAGCAAAATAAACTCTTGCTTCCTCACATCCAAGGGCATCCTTGTACTTGCGCTTCTGTATGAGATAATAAACGTTGAAATTAACACCGTACATTATCATGGCTATGGTAATGAGAAACTGGCAGAACATGCTGTAATCTCCCATTCCTGAGTTCCTTACTGCGAAACCTCCGGTGCCGGCAGCACCAAAAGCGATGCATAAGGCATCAAATAAATCCATGCCGCATACAAAAAAAATCAGTATCCATGCAATGGTCAGGAAAAAATAAATCTTGTACAGGGCCTTGGCGGTGTCAGCAACCCTTGGAACCATTTTACTTACTGCAGGTCCCGGAGATTCGGCCTTCATTATCATCATGTTATATCCGCCACCCAAAGGAAGTATGGTAAGAACAAGTACCAGTACTCCCATTCCGCCTACCCAGTGACTGAAGGAACGCCAGAACAGTAAACCCTTTCCTAAATGCTCCACCTCATCGAGGATTGAGGCTCCTGTGGTTGTAAAACCTGAAACTATCTCAAACACCGCGTCAATATAATGAGGAATAGTGCCGGTTATGTAGAATGGCAGGGCCCCGATGAGGGATAACACTATCCAGCTGAGGGCACATATTACGAAGCCTTCCTTCGCGTAATAGGCGATCTTTTTAGGCTTTTTCAAGGTCACAAGAGTTCCTATGAATAAAGATAGCAACGCACTTATACCTAATGCTGAAAAAGCCCATAATTCCTTGTAAATCAATGCACATAGCATGGGCAAAAGCATCAGGCAGGCCTCAAGCTTAAGTACCCATCCAAGTACATATACGATCATATTTATGTTCATGTATCAATAAGCTCCCTTATGCAAGAATATCCTTAAGATCATTGAAACCCGTGTTTGTAGTGACAACAATGGCACTGTCACCGGGAAGCATGAAGTCAGAGCCTCGGGGAGTGATGAGATTGTTGTCACGAATGATGGCAGCAATAAGAACATTAGGCTTAAATCTCAATGAAGAGAACTTGTGATTTACCAGATTGGGATCATTGCCCACTCTGAATTCCAAAGCCTCAGCTCTTCCATCTGCAATCTTAAACATGGTTTCCACATTTGATCCCTGTGAATTCTGGAGGGCTCGTACATACTGAACGATATAGTCTGCTACAATCTGTTTTGGATATATAACTGAACCCAGGTTTAGCTCATTAACCACATCTTCAAAGGAAATACGGTTGATCTTAGTGATAAGTCTCGCTTTTGATAGCTTTCCTGCATACAGAGAAAGCATAATGTTTTCCTCGTCAATTCCTGTAAGAGAACAGAATGCGTCGGTTCTTTCGATACCTTCTCTTATAAGCATATCCTGATCGGTTCCGTCAGCATTGATTATGGTTGCTTCAGGGAATTCGGCTGCAAGAAAATCGCAGCGGTCATGATCTATATCAATGATCTTCAGTTTGCAGCGGGATTTGGAAGCCTGAAGGTATTTGGCAATGTAGTAGGTGACTCTCCCACCTCCGATTATCATGATATTCCTGATAGGAGCAAAATCTATACCGAGGAGGATGACGAAAGCATTAGCCTGCGGGGCATTGGCGATAAAGCTTAAGATATCTCCGCTTCTGATTTCCTGATTTCCGGATGGGATGATGACTTCATCGCCTCTTTCAATGGAGCATATGAGTACATTAACATTTAACTCATGATGTATATTGTGGAGTTTTATGCCTGAGATACTACTGTTTTCAGGAACCCTGACTCTGAAAAGATCGATCTTTCCTCTTGAAAAGCTGTCGATTTTCAATGCCTGTGGGAAATGCAGCAGTCTTTCAACTTCCTTTGCAGCAGCCATTTCGGGATTTATAACTGTGGCAAGGTTCAATTCGTCTCTGAGATAGGTGATTTCATTAGTGTACTCCGGATTTCTGATACGAGCTATGGTGCTACAGTTACCCTCCTTTTTGGCGATAAGGCAGCATAACATGTTGATTTCATCAGAATCCGTTGCGGCTATCAGAACGTCAGCGTTTTTTACACCTGCTTCCTGCTGTATCTCAAGCATGGCACCGTTTCCTGTTATGCCCATTACATCGATGGATTCGACTGCATGACGTAATGCTCTTTCATTGTGGTCGATAATGGTAATATTATGATTCTCTTTGGATAGCTGCTCTGCAAGCGTAAGTCCGACTTTGCCGCAACCTACAACAATAATGTTCATATATTAAATTACTCCTTAAAGATCGGTTTTATCTTCTTCACCTGAGCCGGTTCTGTCACGTTCGTCCAGATCCCTCTGTAAAGGTTCAAGATAGTGTACGAACATATCCTTCAATGATCGGATCAGATAGTTGTGATCTATTTCGCCGTAGTTAAAGGATTTTTTGCCGCCGTTTTCCATTCTTTCCCAAAAATAAAGGATGTCACGGAAAGGAATGTAGTACATTTCGTTTCTTTCTGTAAATGAAAGAATGATAAAACTGATGCCGCCCTGTTTTTCAAATTCGCTCATGAATCTGACCTGGTGAGGATGAAGATTTGCCAGGGGCCAGAGATCCTTGGCACACTCTTTTGCATCAAAACAAATAGGAATGCCTTGCACGATCCCTATGTAGTCTACTGTTGACTTCTGGTCAAAATAAGCCAGAGTGATCTGGGTGTGCTCAGCATTCATATTTATAGGTGTGATGGGCGTAGGTATCTTTTGGACAACCGCAAGATGCTTATCCTGATAAGCTTCATTGGTACGGTTTATGAGATCTTCAAGTTGAGATCCCCGAAGTCCTCTTGATTTCCAGGTACCCATATTTATTGACGGCTTTCCTTGAGCCAGTCTTCCCAATCATTAACCATGGTGTTTTTATCATCAAAATAATTGATTCTCATGGCTTCACGGCACTCTGAAAGAGTCTGATTGGTTACCTTAACGGCATGGTCGGTTCCGGTCTTTAATATGTCATATACCTCGCCAATATTGTTCTCCCACTTTGCACGCTCGGTACGGATAGGATCAAGCATCTCTTCCACAACCTTGAGAAGGAACTTCTTGCACTTCATATCCCCAAGTCCGCCGCGCCGGTAATGCTCCTTCATCTCCTGAAGATTTTTATAGTCAGGGAGATAATCCGCAAACTGGCTGTCATCGCGAAGGAAAGCATCAAGATAGGTAAATACCATATTGCCCTCGATATGACCGGGATCGTCAATGTTTATATGTGTAGGGTCTGTATACATACTCATTATTTTCTGCTTTACAGACTTTGCATCGTCGGATAGATAAATGCAGTTGCCAAGAGACTTTGACATCTTTGCTTTTCCGTCGATGCCGGGAAGTCTTCTCTGGGCAGTGTTTTCCGGAATAAGGATATCCGGCTCCACAAGAACATCACAGTTATAAATGGTGTTGAATCTGTGGGCAATCTCACGGCACTGCTCTACCATAGGCATCTGATCTTCGCCGGCAGGTACAGTGGTTGCCTTAAATGCAGTGATATCTGCAGTCTGGGAAACAGGATAGGTAAAGAATCCGGCAGGAAGTCCGGCTTCATTATCGTCTGAATCGTTACCGCTGAAACCACGCATCTGCATCTCTGATTTAACAGTCGGATTACGTGAAAGTCTCTGGGTTGTTACGAGATTCATATAGTAAAAGGTGAGTGCATGTAAAGCCGGGATCCCTGACTGTATGCAGATATTGGACTTGTTGGGATCTATTCCCACAGATAAATAGTCCAATGTTACTTCTATGATGTTATCGCGAACCTTCTTTGGGTTTGCCCAGTTATCTGTTAATGCCTGATCATCAGCAACGAGGATATTGATCTCATCAAATTTCCCGGAGTTCTGTAACTCAACTCTTCTTTTAAGGGAACCGATGTAGTGTCCAAGGTGAAGCTTTCCGGTGGGTCTGTCGCCGGTAAGTATGATTTTCTTATTACTGTCTTTAGCTAACATGCCTGCCTCCAGTATTTGTACATATTCAGAGTGCATTATACCATATCAAAATGCATTTTTAAACAAGGTTATCTCGTCGCCGTCAAGGGACACTACATCAAATCTGCAGGGAGTGTCCGTAAGACTCAGGCGGTTATTTATAAGGTAAGCCTGAGCTACCTTTCTGATGAGAGACTGCTTATGAAGATCCACTGCCTGATAGCCGTAGCCGTGCAGGGCATTTTTCCGCGCCTTTACTTCTACAAAGACCAGATATTTTCCGTCCTTTGCGATTATATCGATTTCATTTTTGTGGAATCTGAAGTTCTGTGTTAGGATTTCATATCCCTTATCCTCCAGATATCGGGCGGCCTTTTTTTCTGATACAGAGCCCTTTTCATGATTGGCTTTTCTTTGGTCACTCCTGAAATTACGGAGTCCGGATTGCAATTCATTCCCGGTGACCGGTGCAGTAAAAATCCCTGGTAAGTTTTTTTTATTGTTTTGTGAGGGAGTGTTCAATAGTTGACCTCAAACAAACTTCTTTATGAAGGATCTTCTGTGTATGGGACATGGTCCCAGTTCCTTAAGGGCTGCAATATGAGCAGCCGTGCCGTAGCCTTTATGCTTTGCAAAGCCGTAGCCCGGATACAGCTCGTCATATTCGGCCATGAGATGATCCCTTGTGACTTTTGCTATGACACTGGCCGCAGCTATGGAAACAGACTTCGCATCACCTTTAATGATGGAAACCTGGGGTATGTTGATTTCAGGTACAATTACCGCATCATTTAAAAGAAGCTGTGGTGCATCTCCAAGCCCTTTCTCTTTGAGCATTTTGGAGGCATTGGCAATAGCTATACGCATAGCCTCATAATCTGCCTGAAGGATATTTATTTCATCAATTCTTTTCTCATCAACGATGCCATATCCATAGGCTAATGCCTTTTCCTTTACCTCCGGCAGCAGCTCCTCACGTCTTTTCTCACTGAGCTTCTTTGAGTCATTTAAATAAAGTATCACCGCATCCCTTGGAAGAATGCAGCAGGCGGCCACTACAGGACCTGCAAGAGGCCCTCTTCCGGCTTCGTCCAGACCTGCTATCAAAGTGTATTCCGGGTATGAGTTTTCAAACTCCCGCATTAGCTTGAGTCTTGCAAGCTCTTTCTCGAGACGTTCACCCTTTAATTCTCTCATGATTTATCTTCCTCATCTGCCCCCGGAGTATGTTCCAGGGTAATGTTTCCGAGGCGGCCGTTTCTGAAATCATCAAGAATGATTTTGGCGGTCTTTGTGTAGTCAACATTTCCGCCCTTCATGATGCAGCCTCTCTTTGTTCCTATGGCATCGAAAACCTTTATGGCTTCTTCATCCTCTTCAAAAGTAACGCCATACCTGTTTATAAGCGCGTCAGGATAATATCTGACGAGGTATTTGAGCAGATAGAAAACCAGCTCATCAATGTTTATGATCTGGTCATTTATGGAACCGATAAGTGCAAGATTCAGTCCGACTATTTCGCGTTCAAATTTAGGCCAGGTTATACCCGGAGTATCCAGAAGCTGGAGCTTTTTGTTTACATTGATCCACTGGTTTCCTCTGGTGACACCCGGTTTGTTTCCGGTTTTGGCCATGGATTTTCCCACATAGGAATTGATAAAGGTGGACTTTCCGACATTTGGAATTCCCAGTACCATGGCACGGATGGTAGGTGTTTTGATGCCCTTTTTCAGATTTTTCTCCATAATGGGCTTGCAGGCTTCGTCTATCAGGCTGTTGAGCTTTTTGAGGGAGGCTTTATTTCTGGCATCTATTTCAAGGGTATAAAATCCTTTTTTTGAATAATAGGATGCAAATTTCCGGGTCTCATTTTTATCTGCAAGATCAGCCTTGTTAAGAAGAAGTATACGTGCTTTTTCCTTTGCAAAACTGTCTACATCCGGGTTTCTGGAGGACTCCGGACAACGGACATCAACTACTTCGATCACAAGGTCAACCAGTTTAAGGTCTTCCCGTATATTTCTTTTGGCTTTGGCCATATGGCCGGGATACCATTGGATGTTCATTAGGTTCTCCTTTCTCTATGCACCGGTAAGTGTAAGGGATAAACCGGCCGGGTAATCGCGAGAGAGGCAAAAAAGCCTCCGGTGGATATAAATGTCAACTGATGACGCCTATTTTCAGGGTGGGCAACAGGCGAAACCATATTTTGCCAAAGATTTGGGAACGATGAATATTTCCCACATTGCTGAAACGGCTGTCCTCAGATGAGTCAGCATTGTCACCTATGAGAAAATACTCGTCTTCCATGAGCTTTATCGGCTTTTCCGCCACACCTGCCAGGGAAATGCTGGATATTTTGTCATTTTCCATAAGTGTACCGTCGATATAAATGCGGCCATTCTGGATAGTTATGGTTTCTCCCGGAAGTCCAACGATACGTTTTACATTGTTGGTGGAGTCATTTTTTTGGAATATTACGATATCCATCCGACCGGGATGGAAGAATTTATAGCTTAAAGAATCCACAAGCACCAGATCTCCGGAGGATAATACCGGTTCCATGCTGTGACCGGATATTTCCACGGTTGTAAGGAAGCTGTGAACCAGAAACCAGGCAAGGGCAATAATGACTGCAATATTTGTAAGAGTATGTACGGTTATGTAAATAATGTTTTTTTCACGCATCTGACACTACTCCTCTAAGTTTTTATGATCATATAGGAAAAGGGCATCCCGTAAACGGAACGCCCCAAAGATCTTAATCAATAACAGATTACAGTGCCTTAACCTTGGCAGCCTTACCTGTACGCTGTCTGAGATATGTAAGCTTAGCTCTTCTAACCTTACCCTGTCTGACAACTTCTACCTTTTCAACAAGTGGGCTGTGAAGTGGCCATGTCTTCTCAACACCTACACCGTTAGATGACTTTCTGACTGTGAATGTGCATCTGTTTGATCCACCCTGGATCTTAAGAACTGTACCCTCGAAGATCTGTAATCTTTCGCGGTTACCCTCCTTGATCTTGTTGTAAACCTTAACTGTGTCACCTGTGTTGAAGCTGGGAACCTCAGCCTTAAGCTGTCCCTGTTCAATGTTCTTGATAATATCGCTGTTTGCCATTGTGTTACCTCCTAATTCTATTTGACATTCATTCACGGATTTCTCGTCCGGTCAAATCCTCCGGAATCCTCTATTCCAAGCTTATGGAACCGTCAGCGGAATATCTCTTCTTAGTCACAACTTTTGTAATTTAACATATATTCACTTATATTGCAAGCAAATTCATATTATTCAAATATTGCTTTATTTCCGGTCAGATAACAGTACGGTCAGTGGACCGGGGGACGGGGGGTGGCGGTCCATCGGCTGAACTGTACCCGGTCAGATTTCCGGATTTCCTGAGGGAAGCTCCGACTGCTCTGCCGGTTTACGATGCCGCTTCCGCTTAGGCTTTTTGGGTGCAAATTCCTCGGGATTTTCGGCAACATATTTTTCATACAGATCCGGGCGGCGTTCCCTTGTGCGCTCAAGGCTCATCTGATGCCGCCATTCATCCACCTTTTTATGGTCTCCGGACAATAAGATCTTCGGAACCGTATGATCTTCAAAATTTTCCGGACGGGTGTACTGGGGATATTCCAGAAGACCGTCGGAAAAGCTTTCTATTTCATGGGACTCGTCTTTATTGAGGACTCCATGCACAAGTCTGGATATGGAGTCTATCATACTAAGGGCAGGCAGCTCGCCTCCCGTGAGTATATAATCACCTATGGAGACGTGCTCGACCTCAAGGATCTCAAGGGCACGTTCATCGATGCCTTCGTAATGTCCGCATAAAAAGAGGATATCCTCTTCTTTGGAAAGCTCCTCTGCCATTTTCTGGTCGAAGGTTTTTCCCTGTGGGGACATGAAAAGGACTCTTCCGGGGCGATGTCCTATGGTGTTGACTATATGCCTGTAGCAGTCCACCACCGGCTGTACCTGCATAAGCATGCCGGCACCTCCGCCATAGGGATAGTCATCCACGTGATTGTGGGAATCCTTTGTGTAATCTCTTATATTAAAAGCCTGAACACTCATGAGTCCGGACTGAATGGCTCTGCCGCTGATACTCTCGCGGACAACATTGTCTATCAGCTCCGGAAACAGTGTCATAACATAATAATTCTTCATAAATCCAGAAGACCCGGTATAAGATGAACTCTGATATAGCCCTCTTCCGGTGTTTTCTCAATGATAAACGGGTCGCAATACGGTATCATAAGGTCTTTGCCTTCGGTCTTTACTAGCATGACATCGTGGGCTCCGGTTTCGATGAACTCTTTTACTGTGCCGAGTTCGGCATCATTTTCATCCAAAACCCTGCAGCCGATGATGTCTCCGACGAAATATTCGCCTTCCTCGAGAGGGATGGCATCGGCTCTGTCTACATAAAGCTCTCCCTTACGGATCGCCATTACATCATCAATACTGTCGTATTCTTTAAACTTTACCAGTGCAAGATTCTTGGAAAATCTTACATTCTCTACTTCAAGCCGGATCATGTTTTCCATTTTACCTGAACGATCCAGCCAAACCTTTTTAAGGTCATAAAATCTCTCGGGTTCATCGGTTGTGGGATATACCTTAACTTCGCCCTTAAGACCATGGGTGGTAACTATAGTACCGACTCTCAGTTTTTCCTGCATATTTTTCCTTTTGACTGAAATTTACGTAACAGTTCGGCCGGTGAGCCATAGGGACGGAACCGGCAGCTCATTTTACGATTAAAACGAGCCGCTGATTCCGCCCTTATGAGTCACCGGCCTGAATATCACTTAATATCTACGGATACCTTTACATCTGCTTTGCTTGCCGCTGCAGACATAACAGAACGGATTGCCTTTGCGATACGACCTGAACGTCCGATAACCTTACCCATATCCTGCTCATTCACAGAAAGGGTCAGGACGATCTCGCCATCCTTGTTCTCCTCAACGACATTGACATCATCAGGATTCTGAACAAGTGCCTTGGCAATTGTTTCGAGTAATTCCTTCATTAGGTCTCCTCTCGGCGGATTAGTTGATTCCGGCTCTCTTAAGAAGCTTAGCTACTGACTCTGTTGGCTGTGCACCGTTTGAGATCCACTGCTTAGCCTTTTCGGCATCAATCTTGATCTCTGATGGCTCCTTAGTAGGATCGTAAGTTCCGATCTCCTCGATGAACTTTCCGTTTCTTGGTGATCTTGAATCAGCAACGATTACTCTGTAATATGGTGCGTGAATCTGACCCATTCTTCTTAATCTGATCTTTAACATGATTTTTCTCCTATTTTCTAAATAAATGATATATGATCAACAGTCTTATTACTGTTAAATCTGTGGTTAATCTGTCCCGATTTATAATCCGGGGAGCCATGCAGCTTTGAGCGGTTCAGAAGAATTCCGGAGAATTCTTAAAGGCTGCCGGCTTATAAAGTCTGTTTACGGTTTTTATGATTTTTTTATCTGAAAGCTTTTGACTTCATCAGAACGGAAATCTTCCGCCCTTTCCAAAGCCTCCCAGACCTCCGAGGTTACCTAAGCCTCCAAAGCCTCCCAGACCTCCGCGGCCATGTTTGCTTCTCATGGCGCCGCCGAACTGCTTCATCATCTTTCGCATCTGTTCAAACTGCTTTACCAGCCGGTTTACTTCAGCTATGTCAACTCCTGCACCATTTGCGATACGGCGCTTTCTGGAAGGATTGATAAGATCCGGATTGGAACGCTCTTTTGCGGTCATGGACTGAATGATGGCCCGAACCTTGCCAAGCTGCTTTTCAGTGTCATCCATGTCAATGTCTCCGAGACCTGATGCTCCGGGAAGCATCTTAAGGATTCCGCTTATGCCGCCCAGTTTGGACATCTGATCCATCTGAATCATGAAATCGTTGTAGTCAAACTTGCCTCTTGTAAGCTTTCCGATGGATTCACGGCTTTTCTCCGCATCAAGGTTTTTCTCGGCTTTTTCAATAAGGGAAAGAACATCTCCCATGTCGAGGATACGGCCGGCCATACGATCCGGATAGAACTGCTCCAGATCATCCAGCTTTTCACCCATACCTAAGTAAAGGATAGGTTTGCCGGTCATGGCTTTTATGGATAATGCGGCACCGCCTCGTGTATCACCGTCACACTTTGTGAGGATGACACCGTCAATTCCTACTTTATCAGAAAAGGTCTCAGCCACATTAACGGCTTCCTGACCTGTCATGGCATCTACAGTAAGGATTGTCCACTGTACGTCAACTGCTTTTTTGATGTTCTGAAGCTCATCCATGAGCTTCTCGTCTATCTGAAGACGTCCGGCTGTATCCAGGATTACAACATTGTAATGCTTTTCTTTGGCTTCCTGAACAGCTCTTCTTGCTATTTCAACCGGGTTCACCTTATCTCCCAGTGAGAAGAAAGGAATCTTTACTTTCTCGGCATTGACTCTTAACTGATCAATGGCAGCCGGTCTGTAAATATCGCAGGCAACGAGCACCGGAGTACGACCGTTGGACTTGAACTTTCCTGCCAGCTTTGCGGCAGTGGTTGTTTTACCTGCACCCTGAAGACCTGCCATCATGATAACAGTAATGTCGCCTGCCGGTTTCAGCACTATCTCTGTGGTTTCGGAACCCATCATGGAGGTGAGCTCTTCGTTTACGATCTTTACTACTGTCTGCGCGGGAGTAAGACTGCTGAGGACTTCCTCACCGATAGCCTTTTCCTTTACTTTGGCTATAAAATCTTTAACCAGCTTGAAGTTGACATCGGCCTCCAGAAGCGCCATGCGTACTTCTCTTAGAGCCTGGTTTACATCATCCTCGGTCAGCCTGCCTTTATGTCCGAGGTTCGAAAATATATTGGATAATCTGTCTGTCAGATTTTCAAATGCCATCTATGATCTCTCCTGCAAGTTTTTGTATCTCGTTATCTTCTGCATGATTTAGGATTGCAATGGCACGCTCACGTATATTTGTGAGTTTGGATTGAAGTCCCAGAGTTTTTTCGGTTTCCTGAAGTTTCCTGTCTGCCCGTCTGAAAAGTTCCTGTGCAGCCTGTCTCGTTGTGCCCATTTCTTCACCGATTTCAGTGAAGCTCATATCGTCAACGATATGGTATTCATAAACTTTCCTCTGGTTCTCATTGAGCAATCCGCCATATAACTCAAAAAGATTGCCTCTTAAAACAAAGTCATCCATCCATAATCTCCTCAAACCTTTGCTAGTATAGCATAAAAAAATATGCTGTCAACACTTTTTGTTGACAGCGCCGGAGGGCATCCATTTAAAACCGAGGCGCTTCGTCGGAAAAATCTAAAATCGGACCCCTAAGAACCACTAGGCCCTTAACAAAGAAAGAATCCTTACGGATTCTTTTTTGCGCTCAAAGCCGCGCGGCTCCCAAGATTAAAAAACAAATCTTGGGCAGCAATGTCAGAGTTCTCTTTATGACAACATCTGACTTGGCGAGGGGGCTAAGGAAAAGGGAACCAAGTGGTTTCTAAGGGGTCCGATTTTGATTTTTCTCGACTCAGCTTAACGGTTTTAAATGGATGCCCTCCGGCGCTTCCGATAGTATCAATCTTCGAATATGGAATCTACATATTCCTTTGCGTCGAAGCGTCGAAGGTCGGAAACCTTTTCACCTACGCCGATGTATTTTACGGGGATACCGAGTTCGGACTGGACTGCAAGTGCGATGCCGCCCTTTGCGGTACCATCCATCTTTGTAAGGATAATGCCTGTAACCTGGCAGGCATCCTTGAAGATTTCGGCCTGGGACATGGCATTCTGTCCCGTTGTGGCATCAAGGACTACAAGGGTTTCTCTGTAGCCTTCCGCAAATTCCTTGTCGATGATCCTGTTGATCTTTCCGAGCTCCTGCATGAGATTCTTCTTATTATGAAGACGTCCGGCAGTATCGATGATGAGGAGATCGGCATTTTTTGATTTGAAGGACTGAAGTGCATCAAAAACTACAGCGGCAGGATCGGAACCTTCCTTCTGGGCAATGACATCAACGTCAATGCGGTGGCCCCATTCCCTGAGCTGTTCGATGGCACCGGCTCTGAAGGTGTCTGCGGCGGCAAGGATCACTCGCTTACCTTTGTTTTTGAAGTTGCCGGCCATCTTTCCGATGGAAGTGGTTTTTCCTACGCCGTTAACACCGATTACTGAAATGATACTTTTCTGCTTTTCGAAATCGTAGTAGGAATCGTCAACTCTCATTAATTCGTAAAGATAATCACGAAGTATTTTCTTTATTTCGCGGGTAGTATTGACGCCCTGACGTGAGGCTTCTGTTTTTATAGCGTCTATGATCTTCAGCGTAGTGGTTACACCTACATCTGACATGATCATGGCATCTTCAAGACCTTCGTAAAAGTCGTCATCGGCAACTTCGTTTGTCTGGAAGATGTTATTAATAAGTTTGGAAAAGAAATTAGCCATAAATTCACATTCTCCTCTATAAACGCATGTTTTTCGCCGTTTATTTCTGACATACAGATGCAGATCTAATTGGCTCCTAAATATGATGTCTCCTAAATATGATGTCTAAAATCACTGCAGCATTCCTGAATGCTGACAGGAGGACTTTAGACATGGATTGTTAAAGTGTTTATGTAATTATGCCTCCAGCTGATCCTGTACCAGGTCAACGGATACCAGTGTTGACACACCCTTTTCCTGCATGGTGATACCGAACAGGCGGTCAGCATTTTCCATAGTTCCTCTTCTGTGGGTGATAACTATGAACTGTGTCTGTATAAGTGTGTGGAGGTACTCCGCAAAACGTGTGACATTGGAGTCATCAAGCGCAGCCTCGATCTCATCCAGCAGACAGAAGGGTGACGGCTTCAGATTCTGAATTGCAAAAAGTAATGCAATGGCCGTAAGCGCCTTTTCTCCTCCGGAAAGCTGCATCATGTTCTGCAGCTTCTTTCCGGGCGGTTCCGCAATGATGGAAATCGATGCGGTAAGAACATCCGGATCCTCTGTATCTAGCTCGAGTCTGCCCTGTCCGCCGCCGAAAAGTATCTTAAAGGTTTTGTTGAACTGTTCCTGAATGAGCTTGAAGTTTTCGTTGAACTGCCTGCGCATGCCCTGATCCAGTTCAGCTATGATCTCATTAAGAGACTTCTCGGATTCTGTAAGATCCAGGTACTGATTGTTCAAAAATTCATAACGTTCAGACACTTCTTTGTACTGCTCGATGGCATCCAGGTTAACAGGACCGAGAGCCTTTAATTTGCCCTTTAACTGGTTAACAAGAGTACGTACCTCGTTTGTATTTTTGTATTCGTCAGAATAACGCTTCTTTGCTTCTTCGTAGGTGATACCGTACTCGTCAAACATATAATTTGTGAGCTTGTCTATCTTTTCATCCAGCTTTTCTCTCTTGTTCTGAACACGCATGGATTCCTTCTCCATATCAAGAAGTCGTACGGATATCTCGTCTTTCTTCTGGAAGAAGGACTTTCGCTCCTCCAAAAGATCTGTTTTCTGTTCTTCGTCCTGCGTCATTTTATCGTTCAGTGACTGAGCAGCGGCCTCAGCATTGGTGATCAGTTCTTCTAGCTCGGATATCTTATCAGTCTTATCCTGAAGAACATTATCCGAATTCTGCTGTGAATCCTCCATGGATCCCTTTTCGGTAGTGATCTCTTCAAGCTCTGAATTCAGTCTGTGAAGATTTTCTGTAACGAAGTCGGTACGTGTCGAAAGAGATGAGTACTCAACATTGATCTGGGAAGCGATTGCCATGGTCTGGGTATTCTGCTCCAGAGTGAGCTTCTCGATCTCCTGTCGGTGGGACTCTACGGAAGCTTTTGCGAGATCTCTTCTGCTTTCGGACTCCGCAAGCTTATGCTTTAGATCTTCAACGGCATTTCTGGCTTTAAGGATCTGCTCTTCAATCTCCTCCAGCTCTCGCTTTCGACCCATGAGGTTCGAGTTGTTCCTGAAGGAACCACCGGAAATGGAACCGCCCGGGTTTAAAAGATCTCCTTCAAGGGTTACTATCCTGAGACTCTGGCGATATTTTCTCTGTATACCGAGAGCGGTGTCAATGTTGTTGACCACCAGGACTCGTCCCAGCAGGAACTCGGAAAGCCCCTTATATTTAGCGTCAAACTTAATGAGATCGCAGCCAAGGCCTATAGCTCCGTTTTCAGAGCAGGCACGCTCGCAATTGTCATCCCTTCTTCCTTTGATGTTTGAAAGAGGAAGGAAGGTCGCACGTCCGTAACGGTGCTGTTTTAAGTACTGCACCATGTTCTTGGCAGTGTTTTCGTCTTCTGTTACTACGTTCTGTATAGAACCGCCAAGGGCTGTTTCTATGGCAGTTTCATATTCCTTGGGAACTTCGATGAGATCTGCAACTACACCAAGGATACCATGCTCCTGATCACGGCGATCCATGACCATCTTTACTGCATTGCCATAGCCTTCGTAGCGTTCTGCAAGATTCCGCAGGGTTTCAAGACGGTTTTTGAGATTATCGTGCTCCCGGGTCTTGTGATTGATCTGATCTCTTAATTGCTGGTTTGCTTCACCGAGCTTCATAACCAGCTCGGAGTCGGAGGAAATGAGATTTTTAACCTCTTCGAGACGCAGGTTCAGTTTTTCCAGGATTTTACGCTGTTCTTCAATGTTTCCCAGGAAATCATCGCTTTTAAGGCTTGAGGCTTTCTCGGTTTCCTTTAAAGGGCGTTCCTCAAGCTCAAAATCCGGTCCCATACAGGAAGTGATGGTAAGCGAAGTCTCGTCCATGGTAGACTGGATCATTTCCAGATCCAGATCTATATTTTCCATCATTTCATCTGTTCCGGCTTTGTTATCCTTGATGAAAGTAATCTGTTCCCTGATCCACTTTAACAGGCTCAGATTATCCTCAATCTGAGAAATACGGTCGAACATGTCCTTCTTCAGGGCATTGATGCGCTGGGTATAATGAAGGGCATTGTTCTTTTCTGTATTGATCTGCTCGTTTAAAACGTCAATCTGTCCGCGAAGGTTTGTTTTCAGAAGGTCTGACTTGTTTATATCATCCTTTGTTTTGTTGATTTCGCTTTCGAGAGTCCGGATCTTTTCTTCTATTTCGGTATACTTGCTGTTTAACTCTTCTGATTCCTTTTTAACGGCAGCCAGTTCGTCATTAACCGTGCTGGCATTTTCATTAATGGAATCAAGACCCTTTAAGGTGTCATCCATATCTCTGATGAAGAGGTTGGAATCCGCATTAACAAGCTCGTCACGAATTGAAAGATATTGTCTTGCCTCATCGGACTGCTTTTTCAAAGGTCCCACCTGGCGTTCCAGCTCGTTAAGGATATCTGTTACACGGGTAAGATTTGCCTGCTCGTCCGTAAGCTTTTTCTCAGCCAGAGCTTTTCTTCTTTTGAATTTGACGATACCTACAGCTTCGTCAAAAAGATCTCTTCTTTCTTCGGGCTTGCCGGAAAGGATCTTTTCTACCTGACCCTGTCCTATGATACTGTAACCATCCTTACCGATACCGGTATCATAGAACAGCTCGTTAATGTCTTTTAGTCGGCATTCTGTGCCATTCAGCATATATTCTGATTCGCCTGAACGATAAAGACGTCTTGATACGGTTACCACATCATAATCGATATTTAAAAGACGGTCTGAATTATCCAAAGTTATGGCGACAAAGGCTGAACTCTGGGGACGTCTCAGCTGAGTTCCGGCAAATATAACGTCCTGCATGGAAGAACCACGCAGCTGTTTTACCTTCTGCTCACCGAGAACCCAGCGAACGGCATCGGAAATATTGGATTTTCCGGAGCCATTAGGACCTACTATGCCTGTGACTCCTTTACTGAAATCAAGGACTGTCTTATTTGCAAAGGACTTGAAGCCCTGAACCTCAATAGATTTTAAATACATATCCGGTTTCCGCCTTAATCTGCTTTAATGTCTGGTAAGCTGCTCCCTGCTCACCCTTTTTCTTACTGGAACCTTCGCCGATGCCGTATTCCCTGTTGTTAAGTATAGCCTGAACACGATAGAATCTGTCATGGCAGGGACCTGATTCCTCGATAACTCTGTACTCGAGTTCCATTTTGTTCTGGGAAACATATTCCTGGAGAACGGTTTTTGCATCTCTGAAAAGACCGGCGCTTTCAATGTCGGTAAGCACAAGCTTATTCACGAAATTCTGAGCCTGTCCGAAACCACCGTCCAGATACATGGCGCCTATTACGGCTTCAAATGCATCTGATATGACAGAATCACGGTTATTGATGCGTTCTCTTGCCTCTCCTTTTCCCAGGATGATGTAATCACCAAGATTCACCTTTCGGGCGGCTTCTGCCAGCGTAGGTTCACATACCAGTGATGCACGGACCTTGGTCATGACACCCTCCTGTAATACGGGTTTTCTGTTAAAGAGAAATACGCTTGAAATAAGTTCGAGTACCGCATCTCCCAAAAATTCAAGTCTTTGATTGGAAGCCTCTTTTGGTTCGCCGTTTTCATTACTGAATGAAGGATGTGTAAGGGCGTGTTTTAAAAGGTCCACATCATTAAAGTGATATCCTAAAGCTTCCTGTAGCTTTTCTAAATCGTCTGACATTTATACTCCTCATCTGTTAACGCTGGTTTTTGAAGCCTTAATTTCTGACATTCAGATACTAATCTGATTGGCTCCTTAAAATGCAGCCGGCCATAGGCCGGCTGGTATTGTTTTAGTCATAAGGTAATTGTAATAGAGGATGTCGGCAGCGCCGGCATTTTCCCTGCAGTCAGGCAGGAGAAAAAATCACCTTTCGGGATGATCAGCCTTTTGCTGCAACTGCATCATGAATAGCTGTAACGGCTTCCTGAACTGTTGTGAGATGTTCAGCGGCATCGTCCGGAACCTCGATACCAAACTCCTCCTCAATTGCCATAACCACCTGAACAACATCCAGAGAATCCATCTCCAGATCATCCACAAACTTTGCTTCAAGTGTGATCTTGTCTGCTTTAACATGAGATACTTCTCTTATTATGATCTCTTTTAACTTCTCGAACTCCATGTTTTTATACCTCCTGCTGATCCGGCTCTGTATTACCGGATTCGATACTTGCTGCGATCTTATTTACCGCATCTGATTTAACGAAGTCGAAGCACTGCTGAACTGCATGAGTGATTTCGATGCCGTCTGTATTTCCGTGAACCTTTACAACGAGCCCCTTTAAACCGAGAACCGGAGCGCCGCCGTATTGCTTTGCGTCAAATTTTCCAAGGGTATCCTTAAGTGCTTTTTTAATGAGGATTCCTCCGATCATTGAGATGAAGCCGGACTTTATGGCACTCTTTATCTCTCCGAGGAGCATTTTTCCGGATCCCTCATAGGTCTTAAGGATACAGTTTCCTACAAAGGCATCGCATATGATGACATCACAGGCCCCGAAAGGAATCTCTCTCGCCTCACAGGAGCCTATAAAGTTTATATCCTCAACGGCCTTAAGAAGGGGCATGGTTTCTTTGACCAGCTGATTTCCCTTTTCTTCTTCTGCACCAACATTTACGAGACCTACGGTAGGATTCTTTATACCCACAACTTCCTTCATATATATGGTGCCCATCTTTGCATACTGTACAAGCCATTCCGGTTTGGCGTCGATGTTGGCACCACTGTCCAGAAGCAGACTTACGCCGTTTTTTGTAGGGATGAGGGCTCCAAACGGAGGACGGGGAACACCCTTCGCGCGGCCTACTATGAGCTGACCGCCTGCAAGCACGGCTCCGCTGGAACCGGCTGATATAAAGGCATCAGCATTACCCTCTTTTACAAAATGAAGAGCCTTAACGATACTGGACTCTTTTTTTCTTCGTATGGCGATGACCGGAGCCTCGTGAAGAGAGATGACATCCGGAGCATCGACTATCTCCACCCTCTCTTTAAGGTCTGACTCACTGATACCCCATTCCTTTGCGTGGGAAAGCTCAGACTTTACTGCAGCCTCCGGACCGAAAAGAAAAAGCTTTGTATCCGGAGTGACACTTAAAGACTTAAGAGCACCCTTGACAATGGCAGAAGGCGCGTTGTCTCCGCCCATACAATCTATTGCAATCTTTACCATTATATTATTAATATGAATCCTTTCATAATATTGCTTTAGAAAGAAAAATCTGAAAAGAAAACAGACTTTTCGGAACACTAGCATATTCTAATATGCGTGATGATTCGAGTCAAGTGTATAGGGAGGTCAGAGCCGGAGGGCAGCCATCAAAAAACGTAAAGCTGAGGCGTTGAAAAATAAAAAACAGACCCCTTAGAACCACTTGGTTCCCTTTTCCTTAGCACCCTCGCCAAGTCTGAGTTTTCATAAAAGTAAACTCAGACATTGGCGAGGGCCTAGTGGTTCTTAGGGGTCTGTTTTTATATTTTTCCGCCGAGGCGCCTCGTTTTTTGATGGCTGCCCTCCGGCTCTGACCGATTCACATTATTTATTTTTCAGCCTCAGCTGCATTCTCGTCAACAATCTGCTTCTGAACATCGCCCGGAGCCTGCTCGTATCTTACGAACTCATATTCGTAATCGCCGGCACCGCCGGTCATGGAACGAAGATCTGTGCTGTAGCCGTAGAGACTTGACATAGGAGCTTCAGCCTGGATGACCTGCTTGCCCTGTCCGATGGACTCCATACCGAGTACTCTTCCGCGGCGCTTTGTCATATCGCCCATGATGTCACCGGTATTGGCATCGGGAACAGTGATCTTTACTGCTGCGATAGGCTCAAGAATTACAGGCTGACACTTCATGAAGGCATCCTTAAATGCCATGTTGGCAGCTGTCTTGAAAGCCATATCGGAAGAATCTACAGGATGGTATGAACCGTCCAGAAGAGTTGCCTTGATACCAACTACAGGATAGCCTGCAAGAGGTCCCTTCTCGGTTCCTTCCTGAATACCCTTTTCAACGGCAGGGAAATAGTTCTTTGGAACTGCCCCTCCGAATACCTTCTCTTCGAAGATGTAAGGTGTCTCAAGATCGCCTGACGGCTCGAACTGCATGATAACATCACCGAACTGACCGTGTCCGCCGGACTGCTTTTTATATCTGCCCTGAACCTTGGCAACCTTCTTGATGGTCTCCTTATAAGCGAATCTTGGCTTTTCAAGGATAATGTTTACATTGAAACGCTCCTTGATCATGGAAGCAACAACCTCAAGCTGCTGATCACCGATACCGTAAAGCAGTGACTGACGGTTACCCGGATCTGCAACTGTCTTGAGGGTTCTGTCCTCATCCATCATACGTGAAAGAGCTGTTGAAAGCTTATCTTCGTCAGTCTTGTTCTCTGCACGGTATGCCTTATAGGTATATGGCTTGGAGATCTGAGGACCGTGATAAATGATAGGCGCATTTCTGTCAGCCATTGTATCTCCGGTTCCTGTAACTGTAAGCTTTGCTACCGCACCGATATCTCCGGCCTTGAGCTCATCAACTTCGATATTCTCTTTTCCGCGGAGAATGTAGATCTTTCCGATCTTCTCCATCTGCTCTTTATTTACATTGTAAACTTCTGTGTTGGGTTTAAGGGTTCCGGTGCATACCTTAAGGAGTGAATACTTGCCCATGAAAGGATCTGCAATGGTCTTCCAAACCTTGGCGGTAAGTGTTGCATCGGAATTGTATTTTGCTGTGAAACGCTCGCCGTTTGATGCGTCTACACCGACTGTCTCGAACTCGTCAGGAGCCGGGAAATACTTGTCGATAACCTGAAGGAGGACATTGAAGCCCTGGATGTTGATACCTGAACCCATAAGAACAGGAACCATTTCACAGGTTCTTACACTCTTTCTGAGAGCTGCCTGAATCTCTTCTACTGTGAACTCTTCTCCGCCAAAATACTTCTCCATGAACTCGTCAGATGTTTCTGCAACCGCCTCAAGAAGAGCATTTCTTGCGATACCAAGGTTCTTCTGAACATAGTCAGGAATCTCTGCAGCTTCATACTGGTTAAGCTTGGTGAACTTACGTCCTTCCATCTTAACTACGTTAACGAAACCCACGAATTTTTCATTTTCTCTGATTGGAATCTGGAAAGGTGCGACAGATCTGCCGAAACGTTTCTCAAGATCGAGAACCAGCTGACGGAATGATGCATGATCATCGTCCATGTTGGTTACGAAGAAAAGACGTGGAATGCGGAACTTCTCGCATATATCCCATGCCTTTACAGTGCCCGGTTCGATACCGGCCTTGCAGTTGACAACAATGATAGCTGCGTCGGCAACGGAGATAGCCTCCTCTACTTCGCCCACGAAATCGAAGTAGCCCGGAGTGTCGAGTATATTGATCTTTAAATCTCCGCTCTCGCCCTTGTATTCTACAGGGATTGTTGATGTGGAGATTGAAAACTTTCTCTTTATTTCCTCTTTGTCAAAATCTGAAACTGTGTTGCCCTCAGGGATGCTGCCCATACGGCTTGTTGTGCCGGTTACGTAAGCAAGCGCCTCGGCTACAGTTGTCTTTCCTGCGCCGCCATGTCCCAAGAGAACAACATTACGTATGTTGCCGGTGTCATATACCTTCATAAGTCTTACCTCCTGTCTTCTCAAACGCCGGTCACTTATTTATTTTGCCTTAGGCAAGTGATCAGGCGCTGCGATCCGTTTTCACGTTACCCGGATCCGCTGTATGCATACGAAGTATGTGATATGTAGATATTTTACTAAAAAAGAGCTCACAATACAAGAAAATTGGAAAATATGTATAAAGAATATAAAAAGAAAATGAAGTGGCACAATCACATCATGAACGGAAACCGGGAGGGACGGTTCTCGACGGCGGGAACTGTCCCTCCCGGTTGTAATAGGTTTTTATTATCTTATGTCATACATATATCTCTTCAGTGTGGTAAGGGCTTTTTCCTTTGCCTCTTCCTCATAGAAGGAAATGCGGAGAGCGCCCTCGCCATGGTCACGGGCATTGTTGATGCCGATGTTCTTAATGGATATGCCTTTCGAAGCAAGGATGACTGATATGGTGGAGATGGCACCTACCTCATCCGCGATATCAACTGAGAAGCTGTAATCCGGTGTAAGGGCTCCCTTGTTCTTGGAGTCAATGGAATTCCTGTAGGCACGGGAGCTCTCGAACATATGGAGGATCTTCTGGTCGGAAACCTCTTTTTTGAGTGAAGTCGAAATGTCCTGCAGGGACTCAATGTAGCTGTCCAGAAGTGTCACAAGTGGAACAGAGTTTGTATCACAGATCTGTTCCCACATCTCGGGGCTTGAGCTTGCGATACGGGTAATGTCTCTGAAGCCGCCGGCTGCGATGGTCTTCATAAGATGGGATTCGTCATCGGAATCCTTTACGATATTTACCAGTGAGCTTGCGATGATGTGCGGCAGGTGTGAAACCGCAGCCACTGCCCTATCGTGACGCTCCGCAGGAACTATGATAGGGATGGCTCCGAGAGATGTTGCCACCTCTCTCAGGCTGTCCACCAGTCTCGGATTACGGTCGGATATCGGTGTGATGATATAGTAAGCATTGGAGAAAAGATAATCTGTAGCAGCTTTATAGCCGGTCTGTTCTGAGCCTGCCATGGGATGTCCGCCGATGAACTTGTCTTCGAGACCAAGCTCGAGAGCTTTATTGCAAACCGCTGTTTTTGTGGAGCCAACGTCTGTAAGAACCGCTCCGTCCTTCAGAAGCTTACCGATGTTTTCCATGTAGGAAATGTTGGTCTCTACAGGTGCGCAAAGGAATACTATGTCGGCCTCGGAAAGTCTCTCGCTGTCGGGAGCATCCAGGACCACATTTACGATTCCTTCCTCCTGGGCAACTTCAAGGTTGGACTTGTTCCTTGCGTAAGCCATGATACGCATGGTTGGATCCTTTTTCTTGAGCCCCTTTGCTATCGAGCCTCCGATGAGGCCAAATCCTATAAATGCTGCTGTTTTCATAATCATCTTCCCCTTCTCGTAATAATAATTAAGCACTAACACACTTTAACGCGTTTAAGTGTAAAAGTCAACCGGCCAATTCCAAAATCTGAAAAACCACATTCAGACAGATATTTGATATATGTGAGGTCGAATTGTCGTCCAACAATCATTATATCAAAATACCTGTCTGAAAATAGAAGTTATCTTAATTCATTAAATCAAAAATACTCATCTGGTTCGACTCCGGTATATCTCCCAGAAGTCCAAGCTCGCTGAACTTCTCTACGAAGCCCTTCGGGCAGTGTGTCCTGTTAATGAAGTCGTCCTTACTGAGATATCTGACTCCGCTCTTACCGCCGTCCTCGATGCCCTGGGCAACGGCTTCGCCGAGACCTGCCATGGAGGTGAAGCTGGGCATGATCTTTTTGTCAGGAGTGATGGTGAAGTCCTTCGCCTTTGCTTTATAAATGTCAAGAGGCGCAAACTCTATGCCGCGGGCATACATTTCCTCGCAGATACGCATGTCACGGAGACACACGGCTTCTGTGTTGGTAGGTTTCGGAATGTTTAAATACTGGTCGATATAGAACCTGAGCTTATCTATTCCTCCGCACATCTTGTCATAGTCGAAGCCGTCTGCACGGATACTGAAGTAGGCGGTATAGTACTCAATAGGGTGGAATACCTTACACCAGGCAACACGCCAGGCCATCATAACGTAGGCTGCGGCATGAGCCTTCGGGAACATGTACTTTATTTTTTTGCAGGCGTCAATGTACCACTGAGGCACATCATGATCCAGCATGTCCTGACACCATTCGTCCTTAAGAGGCTTATGCTTACGGGTGGCCTCCATGATGCTGAAGGATTCTCCCGGATCCATGCCCTTATGCATAAGGTAAACCATGATATCGTCTCGACAGCAGATCGCCTGCTGCAGAGTGGTTATGCCATCCTTGATGAGATCCTGGGCATTATTGAGGTATACGTCCGTTCCGTGGGACAGGCCTGAAATCCTGATGAGATCGGAAAAATACTTCGGTTTTGTATCCTCAACCATCTGCATGGCAAAGGAGGTACCGAACTCGGGGATTCCGAGACAGCCCAGCTTCACTCCGTGAATATCTTCCGGCTTAATGCCGAGGACTTCCGTTGACTGGAAAAGACTCATTACTTCCTTGCAGTCAAGGGGGATATCCTTAACGGGATCAATGCCGATGAGATCCTGGAGACGACGTATCATGGTGGGATCGTCGTGACCCAGGATATCAAGCTTCAGAAGGTTATGGTCGATCTTATGATAATCGAAATGGGTGGTGATGATGGGGGATTGCATATCATTGGCCGGATGCTGTACCGGTGTAAATGTATTGATCTCCTCACCGTGAGGAAGTACTACGATTCCTCCGGGGTGCTGACCGGTGGTACGGCGCACTCCCACGCACCCCTGAACCAGACGGTCTATTTCTGCGGTTCGTTTTTCAATTCCCTTTTCTTCATAGTATTTTTTGACCATTCCGTAGGCTGTTTTATCTGCAAGGGTACCTATGGTTCCTGCCTTAAAGGTGTGGCCCTCTCCGAAAATGACTCCGGTGTAGGCATGAGCCTTTGCCTGATATTCTCCCGAAAAGTTAAGGTCGATATCCGGCTCCTTGTCACCTTTGAATCCAAGGAAAGTCTCGAATGGTATATCATAGCCCCAGCGATTTAACTCGGCTCCGCACTTCGGACATTTTTTCGGTGGCATGTCACAGCCTGCCATACCTGAGAACTGCTTTACCTCAGGTGAATCAAAATCATACCAGAAGCATTCCGGGCAGACATAGTGCGGACTCAGAGGGTTAACCTCCGTGATATGTGACATGGTGGCTGCGAAGGAAGAACCTACTGAACCACGGGAACCAACCAGATAGCCATCCTCGTTTGACTTGTCAACAAGCTTTTGGGCGATAATGTACATAACGGAGTAACCGTTTGAAATGATTGAATTAAGCTCCTTTTCCAGTCTGTCTGAAACAATCTGAGGGAGGTCCGGTCCATACATTTTATGGGCGGTTTCATAACAGATCTCTCTCAGAGTTTCATCAGAGTTTTCGATAACCGGCGGGCACTTGTCGGGACGCACCGGCTTTATCATGTCACACATATCCGCTATGAGATTCGGATTGTCAATAACTATCTCATGCGCTTTCTGCGGCTCAAGGTATGAGAATTCCCGAAGCATTTCATCGGTTGAACGGAAGTAAAGCTTGGCATCGCTCTCTTCTTCGTCAAAGCCACGTCCTGCCTGTATGATGGTTCTGTAGATATCATCCTCAGGGTTAATGTAATGACAGTCACAGGTTGCACATACCGGTTTTCCCAGCTGGTCCGCAATGGATATGATCTTATTGTTGTAATCTATGAGATCCTGCTCTGTGGTTGCAGTATACTTTTCATTTCCCAGCATAAAGCTGTTGTTACCGAGGGGCTGGATCTCAAGGTAATCGTAAAATGAAGCAACATCCAGAAGCTGCGCATCGTCCACACCTCGTATCATGCTCTGGAACACCTCTCCCATGACACAGGCGCTTCCGATGATAAGTCCCTCTCGGTATTTCCTTAGTAAGGACTTGGGAATACGGGGTCTTGACTTAAAGTAGTTAAGATGACTTTCGGATACCAGTCGATACAGGTTTATGCGTCCGATGTCATTCTTTGCCAAAAGGATGATATGGTAGGTAGGAAGCTTCATTACATTGGCGGCATGGTCAAACTCCAGCTTGTCGATGTCAGAAAGCCTGGTACAGCCACGCTGCTTTACCATGTCAATCTCTTTGATATAGATTTCGGCAGTACATCCCGCATCATCCACAGCGCGGTGATGATGCTCCAGGGAGACATTAAGCTCCTTCGCAACAGTATCAAGCTTGAATCTGTTGAGCTTAGGAAGCAGCAGTCGGCTGAGGCTTACCGTATCGATGATGGTAGGGTCATAGGAAAGCCCGAGACGTTTTGCATTTTTGCTTATAAAGCCGGTATCGAAGGAGGCATTGTGAGCGACTATCACTGCGTCTCCGCACCACTCCAGAAATTTCGGCAGCACCACTTCTATGGGATCCGCATCCATGACCATGGAATCGTCGATGGAGGTGAGCTGTGTGATGCGGAACGGAATAGGAACACCGGGATTTATGAAAACGTCCATGCGATCCACGATCTCGTTGTTGTGAAGCTTTACCGCACCGATCTCGATGATATGGTCAGTCTCGGCACTGAAGCCTGTGGTCTCGATATCGAAAACCACGGTGTCATGGAAAAGCTCCTGACCTTTATCATTGACAACTATGGTCTCCTGATCATCCACCAGGTATCCTTCGCATCCGTAAATTATCTTGAAATCTTTATCACGACCTATCTTTTTCAGATAAATGCTTGCATCCGGGAAAGCCTGGACCACACCGTGATCTGTGATGGCCATGGCATTCATTCCGAAGGAAATGGCGGTGTCGATATAATCGCATACATCTGAGACAGCATCCATATCTGACATTTTTGTATGGAGATGGAGCTCCACTCGCTTTTCCGGATTGCTGTCGGTCCTTTTGGCACGGTTTATCTGATGTTTCAGGATACCGTCGATAAAGCTCATTTCCACCTGCTTGTCAAAGGAGTCAAAGGACACTGATCCCTTTATGAGAAGGTCTGTTCCGGGCTTTATAAATGAGGCTGCAAGCTCCATATCTTCGTCATCTACGAATATCTTGCAGGTTATGGAATCGGTGTAATCTGTTATATCAAACTTAAGTATATTTTTGCCGGTTTTGGTATGAACCGGATCATGTACCAGGAAGATGGTTCCTGCCATGATGATGTTTCCGGATCCGGCGTCCACATCCTTTAGAGAGACAGGCTCTCCCTCAAAGTATCTTCCGTAAAGGACTTCGGCATGTTCAGACATTTTGAAGGCGCGTTTTTTACGCTGGAACTGGGTAGTGCCTCCGCCGAAACGACTGCTGCCATTCTGAGATCCCTGGTTTTGAGACTGGTTTCCTCTGTAGGATCCCGAACTCTGGTTAGCCATATTGAGGTCGGCACTCATGCGGGCATTTTGTGCTTCTAAAGCTGCAGCGGCTGCGTCACGGTCGTTGGCATTGGCAGAACTATCCCTGTCGGGAATTGCGAAGCTGTGGTCACCCTTCATGAAGCCTTCTGATTTCTGCAGTTCTGCTCTCCGGCGTCTTGACTCGTCGGTGTCTCCCCTGAGCTCCGGAGGAATGTAGTTGTAGCCGGAATCCTTTGATGCGGGAGTCTGCTTTTCTTCATAAAGCATGTTGAGATTAAAGGCTATGGAACAACGATCTTCAAAAAGACGTTTAAGGGCATGAAGAAGTTCCTTGCTGGCCTCTTTATACAAGTGGGAATTTGTCACCTTGAGATCCATGGTGTCATCGTCCTGCCATGAAATCTGACCGGTAGTCATCATGTTATAGAGGATGATGTTGAAGTTCCTGAGCTCTATCAGGATACTGTCACGGTACATGTCAAACAGAGTTCTGGCGTTGTACTGTGCGCTGAGACGGAAATTCTCCTTGATACTTACAGCTACCTTCTTTTTGCCGAAAAGCTGGTCTTTGATGAGCTTTTCCATACGAAAAACAGTCCTCTTATCTATAAGATGAGGACTTGAAAGGTAGATTCGTATCTGTGTATGATCTTTTGTGATGGTGACACGGGTTACAAAGGTGTCACGAAATAATCCCTCGAGGTCATCGCTGACCTCCAGAGTTTCAAAAACTTCAAAAAATTTCTTCATTTTTGGTGCACCGCCCTCGCATTCCACGGTATCTGCGGCACAACCCCCTCTCTGATATAAAAGTTCAAAGGGAAACACCGATACTATCGGCATTCCCTGAAGATTAATGGATAGATAACTGTTTCATTCAGGAAAATTCTGTCACATCTTCTTGGATTCTGTTACATCTTCTCGAATTCTGTCAGATCTTCCTGAATTCTGTCATATCATCTTGGATTCTGTTACATCTTCTCGATCTCAGCCTTAAGGGTAGACAGAAGCTCTGCCTCCGGGACTTTACGGATGATCTCACCCTTCTTTATAAGGAGACCTTCGCCTTTTCCTCCCGCGATTCCGATATCTGCTTCCTTCGCTTCTCCGGGACCGTTTACAACACAGCCCATAACAGCAACCTTCAGATTTTTATAGTCATACTCCTCCACAAGAGTCTGTACTTCATTTGCAAGGCTTATAAGGTCAATGTTGGTTCTTCCGCAGGTCGGGCAGGAAACAACTTCTATGCCTCCGGTTCTTAAACCGAGGGTCCTTAAAATAAGCTTTGCTGATTTGATCTCTTCCACAGGATCCGCGCTCAATGAAACACGGATGGTGTTGCCGATGCCCTGGCCCAGGATCAAGCCGAGACCTATTGATGATTTAATGTTTCCGGACCACACTGTACCGGCCTCTGTGATTCCTACATGAAGAGGATGGCGGGTCTTGTCAGCGATAAGCTCGTGAGCCCTTGCACACATGAGAACATCCGAGGACTTAATGGAAATCACCAGATTGTCATAGCCCATATCTTCGATGAGCTTTACCTTCTGAAGTGCCGATTCCACAATGCCCTCTGCCGTCACATGACCGCCGTACTTTTCGATGAGATCCTTTTCCAGAGATCCGGAATTCACTCCCACACGGATGGGGATGTTGTGAGATTTGGCGCAGTCAACAACTGCCTGTATCTTTTCATTGGAACCGATGTTGCCCGGGTTTATACGGATCTTGTCGGCACCGTTTTCCATGGCGGCTATGGCCATCTTGTAATCAAAATGGATATCCGCCACGATGGGGATATGCACCTGCTGCTTTATCTCCTTAAGGGCCAGTGCTGCCTCATTTGTGGGGACAGTGCATCTGATTATCTCGCAGCCTGCTTTTTCAAGCCGCAGTATCTGATCGACAGTTGCTTTTACATCTTCTGTTTTTGTATTGCACATGGACTGGATCGCAACGGGATTGTTCCCTCCGATCTTTACGTTTCCAATGTTTACAACTTTAGTGTTCTCTCTTGGTAACATTTAAATTAACCTCCAAGTATAGAAGCATAGGCTCCGGAAATGATATTCCAGATATCGTTTGACAATATGACAAGCATCAGCATAAGCAGGGCTGCCATGCCGATCTGGTTGATGCGTTCCTCGATGGAAAAAGGAAGCCTGCGCCTCGAGATCATCTCGTAAAGTATAAATAGCAGTCTTCCTCCGTCAAGGGCAGGTATGGGCAAAAGGTTCATGATGCCGAGATTCGAGGACAGCATGCTTAAAAGCTCCAGGAAAACCAGGAAGGCATTGAAAATACCGTATTTAGAGGACTTCTCAACAGTAGTACTCATGACGCTGACGGTACCAACGGGTCCCATGACTTCATTTCTGTGTACTCTTCCTTTGGCAATGAGTTTCAGGCTCTGGATCACGATGGTGAGATCATACCGGAATTCATAGTAGGAATACTTTATGAACTCCATGGGGGTTGATGCAAGCATCCGGCCACCGTAAAATGCAAGCCCAAGCTTGTAAGCTTGCTGCTCTTCATTGTAGTAGGGCTTAAAGGTGATAGTTTCTTTTCTGCCATTACGGAGAACCACAGCGTCAAGCAAGGTGTTTTCATCAAAGTCCTCAGCATTGATATACATCCACATGAAAAGATCCCTGTATCCGGGCATCCTGGATAAGTGTTTATCATGAAGACCGAGATAAATGAGATTGTCATCCTTTTGGAAACCTGCTTCTGCAGCAGGAACATTTTCAACTGTATCGGTTATATACAGAGGATCAAAACCGCAGAAAAAAACCAGCACAGCTGCAAAAACTGCAGCCAGTATAAAGTTGTTCATTACTCCTGCGATACAAATGAAAAATCGCTGTATGGCAGGCTTCTGCTGGAAACTGTATTTAACGATTTCGGATTTTCTGAAACGGACACCGTCATAGTCAATCCACGGATCACCGGTATTATCCCGGTCCGGCAGTTCTTCTCCGAAAGACACGGTAAAATCACCGGAACCGGCTGAGTCTTCCCCCAGCATGGCACAGCTTCCGCCGAGGGGCAAAAGCTTCAGTGAATATCGGGTATTGTTTTTTACCCGGCTTATAAGTCTCGGACCCATGCCTATGGAAAACTCCAGGACACCCACATGGCAGAGCTTGGCAGCCAGAAAGTGTCCGAGTTCATGGAAAAAAATCAAAAAACTCAAGCCCAGAAGGGCGACAATTATTCCCAAGTTTATATCTCCTGTCAACGTACTATTTTTGAATTATTCTTTACATAATCTCTTGCCCATTTTTCGATGGAAAGGATCTCTTCCACAGAGGGAGAAGCCACTACGTGTGCTTCGTGAGCATTCATGGCCTCTTCGATAACATCGGCTATTTCGAGGAAATCTATCCGGTCCTCAAGGAACATGGCCACCGCTTCCTCGTTGGCTGCGTTGTAAACAGTTGGCATGGATCCGCCTGTTCTTCCTGCACGGAAGCCAAGGGCGAGACCCTTAAAGGTATCCATGTCCGGATCCTCGAAGGTGAGCTGACCTAGTTTTGCCAGATCCAGCCGCTGATCTTCCGGAAGTGCACGGCGGTCAGGTGCATAAAGGGCATATTCGATCGGGATTCTCATGTCCGGAAGACCAAGCTGTGCCTTGACAGAACCGTCCACATACTGAACAGCTGAATGGACGATGGACTGAGGCTGTACAACAACCTTTATCATATCCACAGGAACATCAAAGAGCCAGTGGGCTTCCAGCACCTCCAGACCTTTGTTTACCATGGTGGAGGAATCTATGGTGATCTTTCTTCCCATAGCCCAGTTAGGATGCTTAAGGGCATCCTCTTTCGTTTTCCCTCTGAGTTCCTCACGCTTTTTGCCTCTGAAAGGACCGCCTGACGCTGTCAGAAGGATCTGCTCTATACGTTCATGAGGTTCTCCGGTGAGGGACTGCCATATGGCACTGTGCTCCGAATCTATAGGCTTAATGTCTATACCGCACTCTGCTGCCAGGGGCATGATGATATGTCCTGCGCATACAAGAGTTTCCTTATTGGCGAGAGCCACCTGTTTATGGGCTTTAAGGGCTGCGATGGTAGGCTGGATTCCTATCATTCCCACAACGGAAACAACAACCTCATCACAGTTTTCCATGGTTGCAATCCCGATAAGGCCTTCCATTCCGGAAAGAACCTTCACAGGTAAGCCGAAGCCTTTGAAGGTCTCAGCTTTTTTCTCGTCATATATGCAGACTACTTCGGGATGAAGTGTCTCTACCTGCTCTTTTAATTTATCAATGGAACCGTAAACAGCGAGACCTGTGACTACTATCTCCGGGTCACCATTTATGACATCGATAGTCTGGGTTCCTATGGAACCTGTGGAACCAAGTATTACCAATCTTCTCATAAACATTAATCCTCTTTCAGATATTTAAAAATGTTAAGGCAAAATAAACTGCAGGTGCAGTGAAAATCAGTGAGTCAAATCTGTCCATGATACCGCCGTGACCGGGGATCAGGGTACCGTAATCCTTTACCTCATAATCTCTTTTGATGCCGGAAGCGGTGAGGTCTCCCACCATGGAGATGAGTGCTCCGATCGCGCAGGCAATGGCACATGTTGCTCCCGGATTAAGGATATAGGTGAAACGGCTCTGAAGGATCGTGGCATAAACAAAACCAAGGAGCGCAGCTCCTATGACACCTCCGACTGCTCCTTCCACGGTTTTTTTGGGACTCAGTATGGGAGTCATTTTGTGCTTTCCTATGAGCATCCCCGTGCAATAAGCAAAGGTGTCGGAACCCCAGCTGGCAATAAAAATGAGCCATACAAGATACACTCCGTCAGGCATGGCACGGGTCTGATACAGATAACTCATCATGATACCGGCATAGCAGACGCACATAAAGGCTTTTGCCACTGCTGTGATCTTATAGGTCGGATAAGTAATGACATAGAAAGACATGAGGGCCATGAGGCTCAGCACAACCATAAGCGTAAAGTATTTATCCAGATTGAACCAGACAATAACATAATAGGCTATGGTAGTGAGGTATCCCACAAGCCCCAGTGATTTTTTTTCTATTCCGAAAACCCTGTACAGTTCAAAAAGACCTACCATGGAAATGAGGAAGGTCAGAAGAAACAGGGGCAGACCTCCCATGGGCACTATTATTGCCGCGAGAATAACCAGAATTATACCGCTTATAAGTCTCGTGATGAAGGAACCGGGTTTCTTTTCATTATGATCTTTTTTTAAATTATCTGTAGCTGACATATGTATTCCCATTGATCATATATGGTTCCGCAGGCTGCAATATGCAGAACGGCAGAACTTTATACAACAAAGACAGGCTTCTTTTCTGTCGCAGGTGCGTCGAAATAAACTGTCGACGCATCGCGGGCAGGTAAGGGAATATCATTGCCCGAACCCGATTGGTAAAAGAAGCCTGAGTCAAAATTTATTTTTTTAATCTGCCGCCAAAACGACGTTCACGGCTGTTGAAGTTATCGATGGCCTTCAATAACTCTTCTTTGTTGAAGTCGGGCCAGAGAACCGGAGTTATATAATATTCCGCATAGGCACTCTGCCAAAGAAGGTAGTTTGAAATCCTGAATTCACCTGAAGTCCTTATGACGAGATCCGGATCAGGCATCCCGCTTGTATCGAGATAACCGGAAAAGGCCTGTTCTGTCAGAGCTTCGATCTCCTCTTCGGATTTACCTTCTCTCAGAGCCTCAAGGGTATACTTTCTTACTGCCCGGACAATTTCATCCCTGGAACCGTAGTTTACCGCAAAGACAAATGTCATTCCGGTGTTTTGAGCGGTTTCCTGCTCAAGCTTTTCTATGCCTTCCCGGATGTCGGGGGCAAAGCGGCTTCTTTCGCCTATCATACGGGCCTTGACATTGTGCTCGTTGGCAACCTTTATGAGCTTCACCATATACAGGCGGAAAAGCTTCATCAGGGCGCCCACTTCCTCCTCCGAACGTTTCCAGTTTTCAGTGGAGAAGCCATAGACGGTCAGATACTTTACTCCCAGTCTTGCGCAGTCCTGAACGATGGTTTCAAGAGTTTCGCAGCCCTGCTTGTGCCCCATGGCTCTGGGAAGTCCCCGCCTTTCGGCCCATCTTCCGTTTCCGTCCAGTATGATGGCGATATGGGCAGGTATATTGCGGCCTTCGTTGTTAATGATATCGTTATTGTTTTCCATATTAAACTGTTAAGAGTTCCTTGTTCTTTGCTTCAACAGACTTGTCGATCTTCTCGCACATGTGGTCTGTAAGCTCCTGAATGTCCTTTGTGGCACGGGTAAGGTCATCCTCTGTCATCTCAGATGACTTCTCAAGCTTCTTTGCAAGATCCATGGCATCACGACGGATATTTCTGATGGCGATCTTCGCCTCTTCGCCTTTCTTCTTAACATCCTTTGTGAGTTCCTTACGTCTCTCCTCTGTAAGCTCAGGGAAAACGAGACGGACAACAGTTCCGTCGTTTGTCGGGTTGATACCAAGATCAGACATATTTATAGCCTTCTCGATCTCTTTAAGTAAGCTCTTGTCCCACGGCTGGATCTGGATAAGACGAGCCTCGGGAACGGAAATGTTACCTACCTGCTGAATAGGTGTAGGTGTGCCGTAGTAATCTACCATGATACGGTCCAGCACATGAGGGTTTGCACGTCCTGCACGGATAGTTGCAAGCTCTGACATGAGGTTATCATGTGTTTTGTGCATCTTCTCGATATAAATGGTAAATTGATCATCCATAATTAAATCCTCCTGTTTAAACCCGATTTTTCGGGATAATGTATAAATTTATGCGGTAACTCTGGTGCCGTTTATCTGACCCTTAAGAGCATTGGCGATACCATTTTCCTCGTTAAGAGAAAAGATAGCCAGCGGCATATGGTTTTCCATGCAGATAACTGATGCAGCCAGGTCTATAACACCTAAACGCTTGTCTACCACTTCCTGTATGGAAAGCTCATCAAACTTCTTTGCGTCAGGGTTTATCTTTGGATCTGAGTCATAGACACCGTCGATGGCCTTGGCAAGAAGTATCTCGTCACATTCAAGCTCAACTGCACGGAGCACTACGCCGGTATCTGTTGAGAAGTAAGGATGACCGGTTCCTCCTGCTAAGAACACAACTGTTCCGTCTGCCATGGCATTAAGAGCCCTATCCTTATTGAAAAGGTCTGCCATATCTCCGATCTGTATAGAGGACATGACCATGGTTTTCATACCCTGTGTACGGAATATTTCGGATACGTAGATACAGTTCATGACTGTGGCAAGTATTCCTACCTGATCTGCTTTATAACGATCCACAGCCTCGGACTGACGGCCTCTCCAGAAATTTCCGCCGCCGATAACTATGGCGATCTGTACACCTTCGTCTACTGCTGACTTAACTTCTCTGGCAACTTCCCTGATGGTATCATCATCAAAACCGAAATGTTTTTCACCGGCAAGTGCTTCGCCGGAAAGCTTCAGCATAACTCTGCGTTTATCTGACATAAAAATAATCTCCATTCTGCCGATTCTCAGGCATATGGTTATGAAGACGATGCCTTCATAACTGTATAAGTTATTTTAGACTGAAATGAGACAGCTAAAAAGCGTCTGCATTAAGGTTTATTCTAGCATATTACAAAGTAAGGGGCAACAGAACAACAAGCAACTCCGCTGCCGGTATCAGAAGTCCGGTAACACTTCAGCCGGTGGATCACTAACTCCTTCCCCATGGTCCACCGATTGAACTGTTATGAATTCCAATTATAAAAGCGGGGAATTATTTTTTATATAAAAAAGCCGAAGCTTCGCCATAAAGTCCGGCAAAGCTTCGGTTGGAATCAGATTTAAATATAAAACGATATCTTTGTGGCTTGTTGGAAAATGCGTCCTTGCATCATCAGTTATGGAACAGCTTTGAAGTCTGGTACTGCGGTTCGCAGGTAACATTGATACCAAGCTTCTTGAAGGTACGGGCATCTACTTCGGAAAGGATAACCGAGCTGTGTACTTCGCAGCCTTTAAGCTTTTCCAGCTGCTGCATGGCAATCTCCGCATTATTGTCTGTGGTTGCACAGATGGTAAGCGCAATGAGGATCTCATCGGTATGGAGTCTCGGGTTACGGTTACCCAAATGCTCGGTTTTTAAATGCTGGATAGGCTCGATGATCTCTCTTGAAATAAGGTTTACAGAGTCATCGATACCGCCCATTACCTTAAGTGCATTCAGAAGCATGGCTGAGCAGGCACCAAGTAAGGTTGATGTCTTTCCGGTTACGATGGTTCCGTCTGAGAGCTCGATGGCCGCTGCGGGCTCTCCTGTCAGCTCCGCCTTCTGTTTTGCTGCGGCAACGGCAGGTCTGTCATCGCTGGAAACATTGGCCTGCTCCATGAGAAGCTGAAGCTTGTCGACTACCTGCTGTGTACCGTCACCCTTACGGAGGTCACATAATGCAGTGTAGTAACGACGGATGATCTCCTGACGTGATGCATAGCTGCAGTTTTCATCATCAACGATGCCATAGCCTGCCATATTTACACCCATGTCTGTCGGGGACTTGTAAGGAGATTCGCCGTAAATGCGCTGGAACATGGCATTAAGAACAGGAAAAACCTCGACGTCACGGTTATAGTTTACCGTGGTCTTGCCGTAGGCCTCAAGATGGTAAGGATCGATCATGTTGACATCATTCAGATCCGCAGTTGCTGCCTCATAAGCAAGGTTTACAGGATGCTTAAGCGGAATGTTCCAGATCGGGAAGGTCTCGAACTTGGCATAGCCTGCCTTGACACCGTGCTTGTTCTCCTGATAAAGCTGTGAAAGACAAACTGCCATCTTTCCTGAACCGGGACCGGGAGCTGTAACTACAACCAGGGAGTGGGTTGTGTGAATGTACTCATTCTTTCCGAAACCGTCATCGGAAATGATAAGCGGAAGGTTTCCGGGATACCCCTGTATAGGATAATGTCTGTATACCTTGACACCAAGGCTTTCGAGCTTCTTCTGGTAGGCAACGGCACTTTCCTGACCGTCAAATCTGGTGAGTACTACAGAACCCACGAAAAGACCGTAGCTTCTGAAGGCATCGATAAGACGAAGTACATCCATGTCATAGGTTATGCCGAGGTCGCCTCTCACCTTATTTTTTTCAATGTCTCCGGCATTGATAACAACAACTATTTCAACGTCTTCCTTTAACTGGGTAAGCATACGGATCTTACTGTCAGGCTGGAATCCGGGAAGGACTCTGGAGGCGTGATAATCATCAAACAGCTTACCCCCGAACTCGAGATACAGCTTACCTCCGAATTTGGAAATACGCTCTCTGATATGCTCGGACTGCATCTTTATATACTTGTCATTGTCAAAACCTTTTTTAAACATATTTGTGCTCCCTGAAAATAATTGAACGAAAAATAACCTAAGAAAGTATAAATTTACTTAAATAAGATGTCAACGTATCTTTCGTTTACTTACGAATCTGAAATAATAAAGCAGATACAGGATCGATGTTGTCACCCAGGTCAGAGGATAACTGAATTCAATGGTTTCTATCCTGTGCCATACGGGTACGGCCAGGAATATCCATAAAACTCTCAGTATACAGATTCCAAATACTGAAATGATCATTGGTTTCAGGCTGTTGCCCATCCCCCTGAGAGAACCGGATAACAGCTCGATGGTCGTATAAGTAATGTAGAAGGGCGATAGATACCGTATCATAGCGGTTCCGGTATTTATGACACTTTCGTCTGTGGCAAAAAGGTTGAAAGCAAGGAATCCCCATTTGTAGAGAATAAAGGTCATGAAAACGGTAATGAGAGCCATGATGACAGCACTTTGTCTTATGCATTGCCGTACTCTTTTATACAGTCCGGCTCCGTAATTCTGCCCTACGAAGGTTGTTACTCCTATGCCGAAGGAACTTGAGATCATCCAGAATACCGAGTCTATCTTGGAGTAGGCAGCCCATGCCGCCACTGCATCGGTCCCGAATTCGTTTATGGCTGTCTGGATAAAGACATTGGACAGGGAATACATGAGGGACTGGATTCCCGCCGGCAGTCCTATGGCAATGATACGAAGAAGCTGCTTTTTGTGGAGTGTCAGTTCTCCTCTGGTCAGGCGGTAGCTGCTACTCGATTTGCTTAATGTGTATAGAACCATCACGGCACTGATGAGCTGGCAAAGAATCGTGGCAAACGCGACTCCCATAACTCCGAGTCCCATCTTAAGAACAAAGAAATAGTCAAGTATTATATTGGAAATGCAGGATACAACAAGGAATATTAGAGGCCGTTTGGAATCTCCCACTGCTCTCAGAATACCGGCGCCCATGTTATAGATGAGGTTTGGTATCATTCCCAGGGAATATACGCGAAGATATGTGATGGTGAGATCCAGAACTTCAGGAGGGGTCTTCATCCATACACTGAAAACAGGCATCATGAAGTAGCCTATCAGTGTGAGAAGTGCTCCGCTGATTATGGAAAGCAGCATGGCAGTGTGAACAGCTTTTCTGACTGAGTTCTCCTTATTTGCGCCATAATACTGGGCGGTTACCACACCTGCCCCTGATGTTACGCCAACAAAGAATCCCACGAAAACATTCACCAGCATGGCAGAGCTTCCGCCTACTGCGGATAAGGCTTCCTTACCTACAAATCTTCCTACCACAACGGCATCCACCGTGTTGTAGAGCTGCTGAAAAAATGTGCCCATGATAAGAGGCAGCACATAAAGAATGAGAGTCTTCCATATCACACCCTGAGTAATGGCATTATATGAAAGACTATCGTTGCTGGAAATGGTTTTATCGTTGGATTTCATTTTACCTGTTTGATGAGTTCTTTAAGGGTCTTTTCATCGATTCCGCTTTTGGAATAAATGGAATAAGCATTTCCGGCCTCTTTCCAAAGCGCATCATATATTACGTCATCTTTAAGGCTGAGGTTTACTTTCTTACCATCGATGGTTTTTGTTGTACTGGTAGTATCAGTTTCGGAAGTCGCTTCTGAAAGAAGGTCGGACAAGGTTTTGCTGTCAGTACCCTTTCTGATAATGATATCATTACCGTCGGTGGTAATGTAATCCGCTTCGAGAAGGGTGCCTGCAATGGCCTTGTAATAGGGCTCCACACCTGAAATATCCTCAGGGAATTCACCCTCGAAGCCTGCCTGTTTTGCCGCGTCGGAAAGAATCTGGATGGAGGTCTCGGGATTATCAACCACGTAATTTACAAGGTTGGATAAAATCCTCTTTTCTCTTTCGGTAACATTGATCTCACCGTTTTTGAAACCCTCGGCTATTCCGGAGATGATTTCCTGGGTCAGATCTTCAGAAGACACAGATTCATAAGGCTCCTTGCGTTTCCCGCAGGAACAGATAGTGATAAGAGATAAAAGTACCAAACCGGTATATATAGTTTTTCTGAATTTTTTGATCATATTCTATCCTCGTTTTCCGATCTTGTGACCGGGATTGGTTAAAAAGAATTATGGCTTCACCGGAACCTCGGGAAGTATAGATGATATTTCTGATAAAAGCTTTATCTGCCCGGATCGTTTCAAAAGATACCGGCCTTCTTTATCCTGTCCACGTTTCCGTCGTCATGCTCTACTTCCTTTGAATAAAGATGGGCCACATAAATCATATCTGACACATCGATATTTCCTTTATTTACCCATTCAGCAAAAAGCATGAAAAATATAAGCTTAAGACTTCGATGAATGAAACATAATTCATATTCTATGTCTCCGTCAGTCATTGTATCGATAAAATATCTGAAAACAAAATATACTCCGGTTTTGGGTAACCATTCATCAAGCTTTTCGGAATATAGAGAGGTGAATTCAGGTATCCTGTCAAGCTCTGATGGACTTTCGGATAATTCCTTATAGTAAGAAAGCTTTTCAGACCATTCTTCGTTAATGGAATCCAGAGATTCATAAAGAAGGATGAGATCTTTGCAGCTTTCCTTAAGGAAACCCCGGGATTCATCCTTTTCCACTGGATCTTCGCCTTCGGCACAGGAAACCAAAGCCCTTACATCCCGGAACTTATCGTTAAAGGAGTGGACGGTATCCTGCAAAAGCGAAATACATTTGTTTCTAAGTGACAGGATCTCAACCAGAGTATCCCGGTCCTCTTCGGCCAGAGTCTCTCCTTCCACCGGATTCTCGGACCGGACATATTCTATTACAGGGGTTTCTGTGTAGAATATTCTTCCAAGTTCCATACAGCTCAGGCTCATGTCGGTCTGTTCATAATTACCGATGTCCATAAAATATCTTGGATATTCGGTACAGGTCTGACAAAGACTTTCTTCCCCCAGGTTAATGTATATATCGCATAGATTCTCTTTATTTAAAAAGGGACACCGATTATCCTTTGTGAGCGGGAAATAGCATTCCTCACCATCTTCGCAAATATGCTCTTTGAGTCTTTTCCCAAATTCACCGTCAATGCTTTTATAGTATTGTGAAGACTCCCTGTCTACATCCACCTCCCAGCCTGCGCAGCAGGTATCCGGACAGTCACCGCCTATACAACGGAAACGTTCATAATATTCAGGATATTCCAGTATCATAAGGATTTAAACTCCCTCCTCTGTAAGTGCCGATCTTGTTGCTTGAATTTAAATGCAGATGAAAATCTATTCAGGGATGTAAACATGCTGCTTACGCCGCTTATGTCTGACATACTGAAAAATTCCGGCTGTGTTCAAGTTTACAGTTTGCCATGAGGTTTCGCACGGCGGCTTTATATTCCGGCAGGTTTTTTGCTTTTCTTATATCCTTCATGTATCTTTCTGAACCCGTAAAGGATCTGCCAAGCCAGCTCCAGTACTCTTTTACTTTGTATAAAAGATTTGCGTCGCTGCCCATTTCGGGTATATAGGATTCTATCAATGCTTCGTGGAAGGCTTTTATTTCCTCAAGGGTGCAGGGGTCTCCACCGTTAAGCTCCCTTATCAGTGAAGGATTTATGAGTAAACCTCTGCCTATCATTACGGTATCTATCTCGGGAAACAGTGCTTTTACTTTTTCAAAGTCTTTTTTTGTAACGATGTCTCCGTTATATACAAGGTGATGCTTTGAACCTTCAATGAATTTTCTGAAGTGATCATAGTGTATCTCGCCTTTATAGAACTCCTTTTGTACACGGCTGTGAACTATAACATCACTTAACGGATATCTGTTGTAAATAGCCATGAGCCGGTCGGATTCCGAAGGGTCATGTATGCCAAGCCTGGTCTTTACGGAAACAGAGACCTGCTTTTCGCTTGAAGTGGAAGCATTAACCGAAGAATCATAGGATATATGTTTTTTATCCAGGAGTTCAAAGGTCTCTTCCAGAAAAGCGTCAAGCCTGTCAGGGTAACGCAGCATTCCTGAACCCTTGCCCTTTGCCACAACTGTACCCGAGGGGCAGCCAAGGTTCAGGTTCACTTCCTTATATCCCAGTTCGGTCATTCTTTCTATGGCCCACACGAACATTTCGGCGTTGTTTGTGATGATCTGGGGGACCAGGTCGGGTACCTCGTTGAGTGCAGGGTCAGTATCTCTCTTCTCTCTTGTTGTAAAGGAAAATGTATCGTTTGCCGAGAGAAATGGCGTGTAAAAACGATCTATCCCCGGAAAACACTGTTGGAAGGCATTACGAAAAGGGTATCCTGTAATGCCTTCCATAGGTGCAAAATAAAATTTCATATGATGATGTAAGTATTAAAAGTTTGAAATGGCGTCAGTATCCGGAACTATCATGATATAGCAGCCGTCATGACATTTTTGTAAGAGCTTAAGCATATCTTCTTCAAGCACTGATACACAGCCGGCAGAACCCCACTCCGCAGGGTTTTTGCAATGAAGGAAAATTGCGGAACCACGTTTATAAACAGTAGGATTTATATTGAAGCCGATAGCCATGGCGTATTTATAGCAGATGTCATATTCGATGAGATGCTCGCCTCCGACGTGGGTTGCGCTCTCTACCCAGGTGTTGTAGGTGGCTTTCTCGCCCGACCAGTAAGAGTTTTCTGTTATCTCTCTCCAGGTCATGGCAGTTCCCGGATTTGAACCGAATCCGAAGGCATGAAGTATGGGGAAGGAGCCTATGGGAGTTGTCTGATCCCCTTCATGTCTTTCGTTAAAAGGCTTGAGACCGTTTCTTCCGTAACCACAGTAAACGTCCATATCTTTAATCCAGTTTCCGTCAGACTGTTTGTTCCATAAGGTGAGGTTGTGGTCAACAACAAGGATGATCTGGTCTGTTATCTGGGCGGTAAGACTTGATTTAAGCTTCTCGTATAAAGCATAAGTATCTTCTGTGGGGATTTCATTGCTGATGATCGTCCCGGCAGTTGAGGAAGCGGCGGTTTCAGTGGCAGCAGCACCGTCGGAAGCATTTGCGGCACCGGTATAGGAGGTAAGCTCCGATTCCGGTATTCCGGGACCGAATTCAGCGAAGGAAGTAAAGGCTGTGCATGATACTACAGTCAGTACGAGGACTGCAGAAATAAATTTCAATTTAAACTTTTTCATAAATCTCCTCTTTATTGCATAATCTGTGGACGCCTGAAAACAGGGTCCACAGATTAAATTTAAATCAGGGTTAAGTGCGATGGAAGCTTTAATAGTATGTGATTACAGGCATGCCTGCTTCTACCAGTGAGTAAAGCTCCTTTGCTTTAGGAATAGGCATGTTTACACAGCCGTGGGATCCGCTGTAACGGTAGATGGAACCGCCGAAGCTTCCGCGCCAGGAGGCATCGTGGAATCCGCAGCCATTATAGAACGGCATCCAGTAAGTAACGGGAGAAGCATAGTCACGTCCGCGTAATACCACATTTTTTGCTTTATACATGACACTGAAGATACCCGTGGGGGTTCCCCTTCCGCGACTGGTATTTCCGGTTACACAATCGGAGGTGAAAACAATATTTCCATCCTGTATAAAATAAACCTTCTGGTCAGACATATCAACTTCCAGATAAGTGTCGCCGTATTCGTTTCCGGAGCGCTGGCTGCCGGAGGTTGTATATACAGGCTCGCGTTCTACAGGCAATCCTGAAAGGATATCCTCTTTAAGCTGTTCAATTTCCTTTTTCTTCGAAATGTTGTAACCGTAAGGGCCCTTGACATTGATTATACGTCCTGAAACAGTTTTGAAGCTTCTTGTGGTATAAGCGGTATCCGTGGAGGATTTAAGTTCGGTAACATATTCATCTACCTTTTCATCGTTTAAAGTAACGGTACCGTCCTCCTGCTTGTCAAGCCATGGATAATAGGTGTCTGAATTCAGTATTATCTTCTGGTTTCCGAAATCATAGGTTATGGAGGCAGAGAGAGCTTCGTTCAGGGTTGCTGCTCTCTGGTTAAGGAGGGTATCATTTGAACGGATGTCTGCTGTCAGGTAGCAGTCTTCTTCGTTAAGATCCACAAAAACCGCTCTCTCGGTTATGGCATCCTCAATAACACCTGTAACCTTATCGGGATCAGGTGTGTCGCCGTCCTCTTCCGCTGCAATGGTATAGCCGGCTCCGGGAATATAGGCTGTCAGAAAGGCATCGACAGGAGCGTCTGTGCTTCCCTCCGCAGGTAAAAGATCATGGTTTATGATAGACTTTAGCTTTTCTTCATCAAAGGAAACCGAATCGGGCTCTAAAAAGTAGTTTCCGGGATTCAGCATATAGTATGGATAGATCAGAGGATTCTGCACGCGGATCTTCTCCACAGGAAACTCTGCACTGAGATCAATGTCTGCTCCGTTGATTGTTAATTCGTTTTTGTGAATGTCTCTTACGGTGATGGCATAGGCATCTCTTTCCATTGCTGAAAGCCGGTCGTTCAGCTCAGACCTCGGAACCATGGAAAAATCTGCACCATTAATTACGGTGCCGGGCATGATCTTGCCGGACATGTACAGAGTACTTGCCAGATATCCGGCCAGAAGTCCGGTTGTAACTCCTAAAATGATACCAATACTTTTATCTTTCAAAACTAATCCCCTCCCTAAAGCTTAGTGAAATTTTATATATGAGTCATGTATATAAAACTGAAATGCATTATTTATTAAAAGATATATGATGGATGACCATCAGTCATAATCCACCTTCATGAGACATAATCCTCTGGCTTCTGCTGTATATCCGGCTTTTTGACGGTCTTTACTGTTGAGTATGTCTGACATTGAATCCGGTGTTCTCTTTCCAAAGCCTATTTCCAGAAGCGTGCCTGTCATGATACGCACCTGATTTTGCAAAAAGCCTGTCCCGTGAAAGTAAAACCGGATGTAAGGACCGTTTTCTGTGATTTCTACATGGTCTATCACTCTGACAGTGGATTTTTTAAAATGTGAGTTTCCGCAAAAGCATTTAAAGTCGTGCTCTCCAAGGAGATATCCTGCAGCTTTGCGCATTGCCTCTATATCGGGTTTATTCTCAAGGACTGTTACATATTTTCTTTCAAACACCGGCTTTTGTTCATCGTACCAGCAGGTATACCTGTAAGTCTTTCCGGTGGCCTTAAACCGGCTGTGAAACCGTTCCCCGCAAGTCCTGACTTCGTTAATGCTTATATCATCGGGAAGATATCTGTTCATATAAGCCCTGATCTCTGCTTCTGTCATTTCATTTTTGAGATCAAGGATCACATTGGCGGTCATGGCTCTGGCGTGAACACCCGCATCTGTTCGCCCGGCTCCTATTACGGTAATTGGAAAAGAGGCAAAATCCTTAACAGTATAATCTTCTCCGTATATCATACGGGTCAGCACCTGTTCAAGCTTTCCTTGTATGGTTAATTCTGTATTTGGCTGATGTTCCCAGCCGTAATAGCGGGAACCATCATAGCTAAGTGTGATTTTGTAGTTTTGCTTCATTACTATTAAAGCTCTGATCCTTTCAGTAAAGTACCCTAAAGGAACGTTCTTCATCTATAACCTTAATATTGCGCTCCTCTTTATCTGTGATTTCTATAAAACGCTGATTCCCTATTCTGTTCATGAATTCCTGTATGGCATCACGTGAGCCCTGAAGCTCACAGGTCACCGATCCATCATCTTCATTTCTTGCCCATCCGGTAAGCCCTAAAGAACAGGCAAGGTGATAGGCAGTGTATCTGAACCCTACGCCCTGGACAGTGCCGTAAAATACTATATGTTTACGTACAATGTTGCCGGCACCGGGGGCTGCAGACTCCGTTTTGGATGAGTTATCAAATTGATCAGAGTATTTTTTCAGGAAATCAAAAAGCATATTTATGACCTCATATTTCACTTATTTTTTATTGTAGCATAAATATTAAACAGAAAAAATAACTGTAATATGTGGGATTTATGAAAATTGTTTAACAGATTCTTTTTTGAACAAAAAAAGAGCAGGAAGAAAACTTCCTGCCCCAAACGTAAGATTATAAAATCCAAGTATATATATGACTTTAGAATTATGCCTTCTTTGCAGCAGCCTGCTGAGCAGCAACCTCTGCAGCGAAATCCTCGTTCTTCTTCTCAAGGCCTTCACCGGTCTCGAAACGAATGAATGTAACGATCTCGATTGTAGCATTCTCTGCCTTGGCAACAGAATCAACATACTGCTGAACTGACTGCTTGCCATCCTCAGCCTTAACGTATGTCTGGTCAAGGAGACAGATCTCCTTAAGCTCCTTGTTGATACGTCCCTGAACCATACCTGCGATAACCTTCTCAGGAGCGTTTGGCTTCTCGTTCTTAGCTGCAGCTGTAAGGATCTCAGTCTCGCTTGCAAGATAAGCCTGGTCAACTTCCTTACGTGATGTGAACTTAGGCTTAAGAGCAGCAACCTGCATAGCAATGTTCTTTGCCATCTCTGTAACAGCGTCATTAACTACTGTTGACTTAACCTGAAGAAGAACACCGATACGTCCGCCGCCGTGTACGTAATCCTGTACGAAACCATCGTTCTCTGTAAGCTTCTGGAAACGACGGATGTGCATGTTCTCACCGATGATTGAAATCTCCTCTGAAAGCTGCTCTGCAACTGTTCTTGAGTTGTCAAGATCCCACTTCTCAGCAAGGAAAGCGTCGATATCAGCTGCTTCTGAATGAAGAGCCTGAGCTGCTACCTCAGCAACATATGTCTGGAACTTCTCGTTCTTAGCAACGAAATCCGTCTCAGCATTAACCTCTACAACAACACCTGAGTGCTTGTCATCGGAAAGCTTTGTGAAAGAAACACCCTCAGCTGCGATTCTGCCGGCCTTCTTCTCTGCACCTGCAAGACCCTGCTCTCTGAGGAAGTCTACTGCCTTGTCCATATCTCCGTCAGTTGCAGCGAGAGCCTTCTTACAAGCCATCATACCTGCACCTGTCATGTCACGTAACTCTTTAACCTGAGCTGCTGTAATTGCCATTGTTGTATCCTCCTGGATTTATTTTATTATGGAAGAATTATCTTCACCTATTGTTTTGTAATTAAATAAACCCGGCATTTAGCAATCTATTAAATTGTCTAATGCTGGGTTTATGTGTTTTCTTAATTAAGCCTCTGGAACTACAGAATCGTCACCAGCTGTAGCAGCTGCTGCCTCTTCCTCAGTCATCTCGCCCTGCTTAGCCTCGATAACAGCATCAGCCATCTTGCCTACGATAAGCTTGATAGCGCGGATAGCGTCATCGTTTCCGGGGATAACATAATCAAGCTCCTCAGGATCAGCGTTTGTATCAGCGATACCGAAAAGTGTGATTCCAAGTGTGCGAGCTTCCTTAACGCAGATCTTCTCCTTCTTAGGATCAACTACGAAGATCGCATCAGGAATCTGCTTCATATCCTTGATACCACCGATGTTAGCCTCAAGCTTGTCCCACTCCTTCTTGATAAGAGCTACTTCCTTCTTGGGAAGAACATCGAATGTACCGTCCTCAGCCATCTTCTCGATCTCCTTAAGACGATCGATACGAGTCTGGATTGTCTTGAAGTTTGTAAGCATACCGCCAAGCCATCTCTCGTTTACATAGAACTCACCGCAACGAAGAGCCTCTGACTTAACTGCATCCTGAGCCTGCTTCTTTGTACCAACGAAAAGAACAGTACCACCGTCCTGTACAAGCTTAACCATAGCGTTGTATGCATCGTCAACCATCTTTACTGTCTGCTGAAGATCGATGATGTGGATTCCATTACGCTCTGTGTAGATGTAAGGAGCCATCTTAGGGTTCCATCTTCTTGTCTGATGACCAAAGTGTACGCCAGCCTCAAGGAGCTGCTTCATTCCAATTGCACTCATTTTAAATACCTCCTGGTTAAAATCTTCCACCTGAACGTGTGTGCTCACCGTCGTCGCCTGTACTCTCAGGTACCATTCCGGTTTTCGTTCAGATGTGCTTTATAATGTTACTCTTGCAGATACACAAAAGTCGCGCCTTTTAAACGCGACTTGTAATATAACATAGTATTTTATTTTGTGTCAACTTAATTTTGAATCGGAAGCTTTCCGGTCAGCACATGATCTCGCCGTCCTTTTTCTCCCCTGCTGTTGCTTCTTTTGGTTTGTTCCAGGTCATGTAATTGCATTCCGGATAATTTGAACAGCTGTAGAAAATACGTCCTTTCTTGGAACGGCGTTTTACACATTCGGATCCGCAATCCGGACATATAAAGCCGGCGTATTCCACATAGGGTTTGGTGTTCATGCAATCAGGGAATCCCGGACATGCAAGGAACTTACCGTGGGGGCCGTATTTGATTACCATCTTGCGTCCGCATTTATCACATTCTATATCTGTCTCCTCATCACGGATAGTAATCTTTTCCACCTCCTGATGAGCCTTTTCAACTGCCTGTGACAGATCCGGATAGAAATTCTCAACCAGGGTCTTCCAGCTGATGTTGCCGTTTGCAACAGTATCCAGAAGTGATTCCATGTTGGCAGTGAAAGCTGTATCCACAATGGTCGGAAAATTCTTCTGCATCATGTCATCTACAGCCTGTCCAAGCTCTGTGACGAAGATATTCTTCTTTTCCTTTGTGATATATCTTCTTGCCAACAGTGTGCCGATGGTAGGAGCATAAGTAGAAGGTCTGCCGATACCGTCTTCTTCCAGTGTCTTTACAAGAGAAGCTTCTGTGTAGTGAGCAGGAGGCTGGGTAAAATGCTGTTCCTTATCAAAACTCTGGAAACTGAGTTTTTCGCCTTCTTTCATTTCCGGAAGGGAGACATCCTTATCGGCCTTGTCCTCTTCTGACATGTATACAGACAGGAAACCGTCAAACTTAAGCTTTGATCCGTTTAATGTAAAGACATAACCCCCGGCATCAAGCTTTACGGATTCGGTGTCATATACGGCAGAGGTCATGCGGCTTGCAAGAAAACGCTTGTAAACAAGAGCATAAAGCCGGGCTTCATCTCTCTGGAGCTTTGATTTGGCCTCTTCCGGTGTCAGGTCAAGATCTGTGGGACGGATAGCTTCGTGAGCATCCTGGATCTTTACTTCCGTTTCCTGAGGCTTGCGGGCATCCTGTGAACCGCCGTTAACGTATTCCTCCCCGTATTTGTCAGATATGAAGATTTTTGCTGCTGCATCAGCTTCAACCGAGATACGGGTACTGTCGGTACGAAGATATGTAATGTAACCATCCTCGTAGAGAGTCTGGGCAAGCTTCATGGTTTTGCTTGTTGCAAATCCGAGAGACTTGGCCGCCTCCTGCTGCATGGTACTTGTTGTAAAAGGCAGAGGGGCTTTCTTACGGCGTTCGGACTTTTTGATATCGGAAACAGTGAAATCTGTTTTGCCGATATGCTTTATGACATCGTCAACGGATGCTTCATCCGGCAGAGCCATTTTTTTATCTTGGCCGTAAAAAGCAGCGGTTAATTTCTTTTTGCCATGAAGAAGGTGGGCATCAAGTGACCAGTACTCTTCAGGTGTGAAGGCTGCAATTTCTGCTTCACGGTCGCAGATCATACGAAGCGCTACAGACTGTACTCGTCCTGCCGAGAGGCCCTTACGGATTTTCTTCCATAACAGAGGACTGATGGTATAACCCACCAACCTGTCTATGACTCTGCGGGCCTGCTGGGCATTAACGAGATCCATGTCGATATCTCTGGGGCTTTTGATCGCGTTCTTAACCGCATTTTTTGTTATCTCGTTAAAGGTGATACGTGATATTTTGTTTCTGTTTGAAGCATCCTTATCAAGCTCGTTTTTGAGATGCCAGCTTATGGCCTCTCCCTCGCGGTCCGGGTCGGTTGCGAGATATATCTTATCGGCTTTTTTTGCTTCTTTTTTCAACTTGGAAAGAAGCTCACCTTTACCGCGGATGGTTATGTACTTTGGTTCATAACCATTATCTACATCTACACCGAGAGAACTCTTCGGCATATCTATGAGATGACCCATGGTGGCATCCACAGTATAAGTTTTTCCAAGAAATTTTTTTATGGTCTTAACCTTTGCAGGAGACTCAACGATGATTAAGCTATTTGACATCTATGAATTACCTTTATATCTATTAGTGTTACGGTATTATGTATAAATCCCATATGGGCAGAAAATCATTTTGCCCATACAGGATTAAATATCTAAATTTACTTAAGGTATCAGTCAAAGTTCTCAGGAAGCTCAAGAGTATGCTCTGCATTAAGCTTTTTACAGATCTCAACGAACTTATCAAGAGGAACATTCTGAACCTGCTTGTTGGTTCCGCGGATATTGATGGAAACAGTATTCTCCTCTGCTTCCTTATCACCGAGAACCAGGATATAAGGATCCTTGAAGTTCTTAAAGCCCTTGATCTTGGTCTTCATGTTGTTGTCTGAGTAATCAGCCTCAACACGCACGCCTGCTGCTGTAAGAGCCTCTTCAACCTTCTTTGCATATTCATTGTGGTTCTCACGGATAGGAACGATACCCACCTGATACGGGTTCAGCCAGAACGGGAACATTCCCTTGAAGTTCTCGATGACAATACCGATGAATCGCTCAAGTGAACCGTAGATAGCGCGATGGATAACTACAGGCATAACTGACTCACCCTGGTCATTGATGTAGGTGAGACCGAAGTTGTGAGGAAGCTGGAAGTCAAGCTGGATAGTTCCGCACTGCCATTCTCTTCCGAGGGCATCCTTGATCTGAAGGTCGATCTTCGGACCGTAGAAAGCTCCGTCACCTTCATTGATCTCGAATCCGTTCTCGCCGTACTGCTCTGTAAGGATCTCCTTAAGATCAGCCTCAGCCTGGTTCCAAACCTCGATGTCGCCCATGAAATCATCCGGACGTGTTGAAAGCTCTGCACGGTAGGTTACACCAAAGGTTGTGTAGATTTCATCTGCAATTGCGATGATATCCTTGATCTCATCCTTGATCTGAGATTCCATTACGAATGTATGGTCATCATCCTGACGGAACTCCTGAACACGGAAAAGGCCGTTCATCTGACCGGACTTCTCCTTACGGTGAAGAACGTCATACTCGCTGTAACGGATAGGAAGCTCCTTGTAAGAACGGTTCTTGCGCTTGAAGGTCATCATGGCATTGGGACAGTTCATAGGCTTTGCTGCCATGGTGTCAAGGTTCTCACGGTTGTAAACAACGGAACCTGCCATGATCTTTACAGCCTTAGGTGCCTCTTCCTGGTTCTTAAGGTTCTCGATGACGCCGTTGATGTCAGCGTCTGCTGCGAGGTGGCCTTCGATACCGGGAACAATGAACATATTGTTGAGATAATGTGCCCAGTGTCCGCTGATGAGCCAGAGCTTCTTGTTATTGATAAGCGGAGCTGAGATCTCCGTGTATCCGTGAGCCTTCTGAAGTTCGCGGCTGTACTTAAGGAGAGTCTGATACATTACCCATCCGCGTGGAAGCCAGTATGGCATACCCGGAGCTGTTTCGTCGAACATGAAAAGCTCGAGCTGAGCACCGATCTTCTTGTGATCGCGCTCTCTTGCTTCCTCGATCATCTTGATGTGCTGCTTTAACTCATCCTTGCTTGGGAATGCATAGAAATATACACGCTGAAGCTTGTCACGCTTCTCATCTCCTCTCCAGTAAGCCATGGAAGCTGCGTGAAGCTCGAAGGCTGCGCTCATAAGCTCCTGAGAGTTGTCAACGTGAGGTCCGCGGCAGAGGTCGACATAATCTTCACCTGTATAGTAGATGGTAATGATCTCGTCCTCAGGAAGATCATTGATAAGCTCTGTCTTGAATTTCTGATCCTTGAATATATCAAGGGCTTCGGCCTTTGATACTTCTTTACGGATCCAGGCTTCTCTCCTCTTGATGATCTCACGCATCTTGTTCTCGATCTGCTTGAAATCCTTGTCTGTTATGGTCTTGCCTTCAGGTAATGCAAAATCATAGTAAGCTCCGTCCTCGATCTCGGGTCCGATAGCATACTGTACATCCTTGCCGTAAATCTCGATAACAGCCTTTGCAAGGATGTGTGCAAGAGAATGACGATATACCTTTAAAATCTCTTCTTTTTCCATATTGGTTCTCCCTTTTGAAAGATTTAAAAGCCCTTTGGGGAAGCTTTTTGTATAATGAAACGCCCCAACCCATGACTACGATCACGGATTGGGACGATAAGTTCGCGGTTCCACCCAAATTGCTGCTGCATAATGCAGCAACCACTTTTTTGATTATAACGTGATCAACGGGTCTGATTAAAGACCTCTCGGAGGTGGTTTTCGCATTTTCTTCTGCGAAGCCTCGCACCAAACGGCTCCTCTCTGAAGCAGGCTGAAAAAGTTACTGTCCTCGTCAACGATTTAAGGCACTTCCGGTTCGGAAGTTAAATTTAAAGACGGCACTATTCTATTGCGTGGGGGGAGTCTTGTCAATGATTTTTCTATTCATTGTGAAATGGTACGGAAAATCCAAGGGATGCGCGACGGCCCACGGCGTTGAAAGTACATCTCAACCAAAAATCCGTTCAGCTCGGACGCTTACGCGTTCGTTCTGAACGGATTTTTGCTTTCGATGTTCTTTCAAGCCGCAAGCCTAGCCGCACATCCCTTGGATTTTCCTCCGTTTACATAGGGCGCAAAAGCATCTGATATAACTAATACTATCAGCATTAAATCAGCACACAAGTGTGTGATTGATGCTGATAGTCATTATAAAATGTATTGTGTTGTAGAATGTGCCTTGGGAGTTACAAAAGTTTTCTTCTATAGAATCCTGTTTTGGTGCATTCGGAAAAACCTAGAATCTCCAACTCGAGTAAGATGGCGGTTAGCTCCGGGACGGGCAGGTTGCTTTTGGGGACGAGGGTGTCGAGGTGGGTGGCGTCGGTTTCCAGGATGTTGTAGACGGCCTTTTGCTTTGGGTTAAGGACAGAGGTGTCTTTTTCAAGGATAAGCTGCTCACCTTGGGTTTTCAGGTGGAGGTATTCAAGGATGTCTTCGGGGGAGGTCAGGATTTCGGCACCTTCTTTTATGAGTTGGAGGCAGCCTTTTGAAAGGGGGTCGGTGATGCGCCCGGGAAGGGCGAAGATTTGTTTACCCTGTTCGAGAGCGTTGTTGACGGTAATGGAGGTGCCGGAGCGTTCTCTCGCTTCTATTACTACCACGATATCGGATAGTGCCGAGATGATCCTGTTTCTGGAGGCGAATTGTTTTGGAAGAGGCGGTGAGTCCAAAGGGACTTCCGACATTATCCCTCCGTCGTTTTTCAGTATTTCATCATAAAGCCTGTAGTTTCTTGCAGGATAACAGATGTTTATGCCGCTTCCGAGAACTGCATATGTACTGCCTTTTCCGTCAAGGGCGCCCCACTGTCCTGCACTGTCGGCTCCCAGAGCCATGCCGCTGACGATGCCTACACCCCGGGATGCCAGTACTCTGCCAAAGGTTCTCGCTACATCAAGTCCGTATTCCGTTGCTGTTCTGGAACCGATGATGGCAACTGTCGGCTGGTCATCGGGAGGCAGTTTGCCTTTTACATAAAGAGTTGAGGGAGGATTTGGTATCATGCGTAAACGTTCAGGGTATTCTCTGTCCAGGGGTGTCAGCTCCCGTATCTCGTTTTTGAAATTAATGTCCCGGGCTGTCATAGACTGCACCTCTCTTCCGATAAATCTGTGATCCCGGAAACAGATCGCTTATTCTGCCTGACTTTTGAATCGGTTTTTTGGGTGTTTCTTACGGTCACCTTAGTAAAGACTTTTCCGTAGGTTCCCGAAAAACCTGAAGACAGTACTCCTGTTTCTACTGCACCATACAAGTGATCCTCCAGTCCTCTGTAGCTTACAGCTTCGCTAAGGTGGCTAATGCTTATGTCCTCAGCTCCCTCAAGATCTGCTATGGTTCTTGCCACCTTCAGAACTTTGTGGTAGGTTCTCATGGACAGGGATTTAAGTTCAAATATCTTTCCTATGAAGCTTTTGCTTTTCTGATTCAGCGGGCAGAATTTTTCAATATCCTTTGCGCCCATGTCAGCGTTAACATGCAGATGACTACAGTTTTCAAAACGTATTTTTTGGATAGCGCGGGCTTTCTGAACCTTATTCCGGAGCTCCGCAGAGCTTACAGAGGCTTTACTGCTGGTGGCTTCCTCGAAGCTTACAGGGGATGCTTCAACGCACAGATCGATCCGTTCCAGAATGGGTTTGGATATGCCTCTCTGATAGTGACGGATCTGGCTTTCGGTGCAGTGGCATTTGTTTCTGTCCGGGTAATAACCGCAAGGACACGGATTCATGGCTGCCACCAGCATACAGTCTGCGGGATACAGAAAGCTGCCGTTCAGACGATTGATGACCACCTTTTTTTCTTCCAGAGGCTGCCTCAGGGCTTCTATGGAAGATTTTGAAAAAAGAGGAAGTTCGTCCAGAAAAAGAACGCCCTTTGATGCCAATGCTATCTCCCCGGGCACAACACCTGAGGGCGAGGATCCGCCAACGAGAGATGGCGTGGTTATGGTGTGATGAGGGGTTCTGAAGGGACGGCGGTTCATAAGAGCTGAGCCTTCGGGAAGGAGTCCCGCAATGGAATAGACTTTGGTGATTTCGATATTTTCTTCTCTTGTGAGTCCGGGGAGTATGGTTGGGATTCTTCTCGCTATCATGGTTTTACCGGAGCCGGCAACACCGGAAAGAAGCAGGTTGTGCCCGCCTGAAGCGGCGATAAGTGCTGCTCTTACCGAGAAGGACTGACCGTGAATGTCTGAAAAATCCACATCATATGATTCTTCGGATTTTTGTATCATGGGTGTTTCCCTGGGATGACCGGAAAAGCTTTCTCTGCTTGCGATGATGGTGCAGAGATCGATGAGGTCCTCCACACCAAGGATATCCATCCCTGAGACTACCAGTGCCTCCTGGACATCGGTCTTAGGGACAACTGCACCTTTTAATCCGGCCTTTTTCATTTCTGTAACAATAGGCAGGATTCCGTTCACATGTCGTATCCTTCCGTCGAGACCCAGCTCTCCCACAAAGCCATAATCCTCCAGGGAGAAATCATTATCCAGAAAGATTGATTTAAGAATGCCGGTGGCTATGGCCAGATCAAAATGGGTTCCGTCCTTTCGCCGGTCTGCCGGTGCGAGATTTATGGTAAGTCTTTTGGGTGGGACATTTATACCGGCATTTCTGAGGGCTACCTGACAGCGGTCCAGAGCCTCTCTCACCGAGGCGGAAACATTGCCGACGATTATGGATTTAGGAAGGCCGTCGCTTTCGTCCACTTCGACAGAAACAAGAAAGCCATCCATGCCGGACAAACCGGCACTGTTGATTTTTGCTAACATTTAACCTCTTTCCGAGGGATGTGTTTATAACCAAAAAGAAAATAGCACATAATCGCAAAAAGCGTAAGGTCTGAAAACAGACTAGAAAAGTCCTTATACAAAACATATGCGGAATTGATCATGCCACTTGAAGACTATATGTTTTGTGTCAGGACTTTACAAAAATGATTTAAATTCTGCAGGCGGGTCAGCCGTCAGGGTTTTGCCGGCCAGGGGTTCCAGAACGCCGCTGAGATTCCCGGGAAATGCCAGCTGCCATGAATGCAGCAGCTGATGATCCAAAGAAAGCTTCTTTTTGTAGAAACTATTCACCTTCGGGTCACCGTATTTCGGATCTCCGATTATGCAATGTCCTATGGAGGAAAGATGCGCACGGATCTGGTGGGGTTTCCCGGTTATAAGGTGAACCTTTAAAACCGTGTAACTGTCTAAAACCTTCAGGGGTTCATAGGCTGTGTTTATCTCTGACGAACCATCAAAAGGCTCTCTCCTTATGGTGACCTTGTTGAGCTTTTCATTTTTTGAGAGATAACCCTTTATGGTTTTGGGTTCCTCCAGCCTCCCGTTCACAATGGCAAGATAATATTTTTCTGCCGTACGTTTTCTCAGAAGCTCCGAAAGACTTTGGAGTGCCGGCAGGGTTTTTCCGAAAAGAATAAGTCCGGAGGTGTTTCTGTCGAGACGATTGGCGATGCCCGGTTTAAAGGTCTCAAGCTGCTTTTCGGTAAGCTCACCTTTATCCATAAGATACATAAGGCAGATCTCATTGACAGACCGGGCGCCGGAATTATCACTTTGACTTATCCAGCCTGGGGGTTTATCGATGACCAGGAGATGCATATCCTCATATACTATACGTTTTTTCAGAATATCAAGCTGAGAGCCTGTTGCCTTGGAGAATTCAAGGAATTCTTTTTTGGAAGCAGTGTTTTTGACCTCCTTTTTGGAGACAGACTTTCTTTGGAGTCTTGCCTCCCGGTTTCCGGCTTCGTACTTTCCCCTGGGTTCTTCTTCCCGGGTTCCGGATTCAGACTTTTCCCGGATACCTGCTTTCCGGTTTCCGGCTTCATAGGTGCCCTGCTTTCCTCCGGTCATAAGAGCCAGGGTTTCATCTGAAAAATAGATCTTTACAGAGTCCCCCTCCTTCAGGATTTCTTTTCCTTCAGCTTTTTTGTCATTTAAAACGATATTCTTTTTTCTCAGCATCTTGTATATGAAGCCGGTATTTGCCTTGGACAGATATTTATGTAAAAGCTTATCGAGACGCTGTCCGGATTCGTTTAGGGATATATGTAATTCTTTCAAGGATAACTCCTTATGATGTATATGTTCGGCATCTGCATAGGTGATTAGCTCTGATTTTTAGAGGCGGAGACATTAAAAATAAGCAGCTAATGCTTCTTTTTTGCTTTGGCGAGAAAATTCATAACCCTTAGGGCCAGAAGTATGAGTGGCACCGGTGTGATCTTGGAAAGGATCATGACCAGCTTCATGCCCATACCATAGACTGAAATATCTGCTTTGTTTATGCTGTCAATAAGGGCTTTCCTGCAAACTTTTTTCGGGTCTGCCATGAATATATACTTATAAAACGGAATTTTTCCGGTGGTTTCGGCAATATCGAAAAATTCAGTTTTTACGGGACCCGGACAAACGGCAGTTACATGACAGCCTGTGCCCCTTAGTTCTTCATTAAGACTTCTTGAGAAACTGAGCACATAGCTTTTTCCGGCAGCGTACACTGCAAATGCAGGCTGAGGGAGAAAGGCGGCGCTGGAGGCAAAGTTTATGATTCTGGAATTCTCCGACATAAAAGGGAGGCTCAGCTTGCAGATGCCTGTAAGAGCACGGACATTGAGGTCGATCATGGAAAGCTGATCCTTGAGGCTTAGATCACGGATATTTCCGATCTTGCCGAAGCCGGCGGCATTGACAAGAAATACGATATTGGGCTTTTCATCAGATAAAAGCCGTTTATATTTTGAAAGAAAGTCACTGCTTGTGAGGTCCTCGTCAAAAAGCCGGCAGGGCTTACGAAGAGTCTTTTTTAAAGCCTTAAGCCTGTTCTTACGGCGGCCGAAAAGCCAGTATTCCTGAACGTTTGGTATCTGGTTTCTTATTTCTATTGCCATGCGGTGTCCCATGCCGGAACTGGCACCGGTAATGATTGCAACATTCATGATGGTTTCTCCCTTTGCGTTATCGGGTTACAGGACTGCTCTGAAAAGAGATCCCGGAATGGTTCTTCGAGAATCTGCCTGAATTTACCCATTACGGATGAATTTATGATGTATATATTATTTTACCGTATAACGAAAAAAACGGAAGTCATCTGACTTCCGTTTTCTAAATCTGCGGAGGATGGGACTTGAACCCACACGTCCTACCGGACACAAGATCCTTAGTCTTGCCTGTCTGCCAATTTCAGCACCTCCGCGCAACAAAAGGTATATTAGCACAGAGATTCAGGTTTGGCAAGTGGAAAAATAAAAAAATAAGCTTATTAATTAAAGATCAAATAGTTTATCAGGTGATTAGCCATTACTGGCCTTCCTCTTTTTGATGTCTTCCTGAACAGTTTTTTTACTTATGTCATAAAGTGCACGGCCCTGCTCCCTGCCATAGACTTTCATGAGACGAACATAGTAGGTATGAAGTGTATTGGCAGTAAGACCGTATTTTGTCAGGGCTTCTGTCTGTAAGGCCTCCATATCAGGGGAAACCGCAATCACTTCCTTCTCCTTTGATTCTCTTTTTGAAGAAGATCTGTTTTTTGAAGAGTTGGATGAGTCTTTGCTTTCGGCTGCTTTTCCGTCACTCTTTTCCTTTTCGGAAGCTGCAGCGGAATCTGTTGTTTCCCTGGTTTTACTCTTGGCCGGTTTTGACTTGCCGGCGGTCTTTTTAGTGTTCTTAACGGGCTGCTTCTTTTCCTTCTTTTCAGTTTCATCTTTTAAAACGGGAGCAGCCGGTTCCGGATTTTCACCGGAGTCCTTTGAGGCTTCATTGGAAGCAGGCTCTGACTTTACAGCAGCTTCAGCTTCTGTTTTCCTGGAAGTTTTTCTGCCGGTTTTTTTGTTCTCGGACTTTTTTGTTTTTGCTGATGAAGATTTTTTGGAGGACTTCTTCTCGGGTTTCGAAGAATCTTCAGTCTGAACCTGAAATGTATTTTCTTCGGTAGCAGCACCGGATGCCATAATTGCATTGGTTGTATCATCGGTGGTTTCAATCGTTATTTTTTCTTCATCAGGTTTCCCGGACTTTGCATTAGCAGATGGGGACTCATCAGTTGCTCCAATGGTAACCGGTGCATCGGCCTCCGGTGCGGTTTCTGCAAGGGGGATTGAGCTATCCCCGGCAGTTGCCTTTGCCTCTGCTTTTACATCAGTGGTCTGAGCTTCGGTTTCCTGCTCCTTTTTATCAAAAACGCTTTCCACCCTCTTCATGGAATGAGAAGCCGGATCATAAACGAACTGAACACGGTTCGGATCGAATTTCGGTTCTGTTTTTGCGAGAGCGGTTCTCTGTTCGGGTCTCGGTATAATATCCGTTTTCTCGGGTGCAGACTTGATCAGAGCTTTTGGCTTTTCCTGAGCTGATTCTTTTTTCAGGTTATCACCGGAGTTTGAAGCGTTGGCCTTGTCTGAGGCATCCTTAATACCGGTCTTGTCTGAATTCTTTGAGTTTTTCTCGGATCTGACACGATCTTTTTTATCTGATCCTCCTGCTGATTCTCCGGCAGCTTCTTTATTTGAATTGTTATCGGGATTTTTGTTCCCGGAAGACTTGCTTTCCTGAGCAGGTTCTGCGGCCTGATCCTTCATCTGTTTGGCAAGCTGGTCAGCCGGTGTTTCCATCATAAGCGGATTCGGAATAAGGGAAGCAGGTTCTGTAACCTCTGTAAAGTTAATGTTCTGTCCTCGTCTTCTACGGTTTGCCTTACTGAGGGTAGGTCTTGTGGGTATGGTATTCATGGTTGCGAATGCATCCACAAGATTTGTTTTCTGGGATCTTTCCTTACAAAGGCGGATACGCTCGTCATCATTCTTCTCTGAACTCAGGAGACATTCCTTGATGGTTTCTCCCAAAAGTATCTCTGCTCCTCTCAGGCTGTGCCAGAAATCACGTACAGCTGCATAACCCTTGTCTTTTGAAACTATGCAGATCTTCTCACCGGATTCAAGGAACATTCCGGTGGTTGAGGCAATGTACATGTCGAGAGCATTACTGTGCTGCTTCAAGAGTTTTACAAGGCTGACATGAACGTTTCGTTTCTTCAGGTCATTTACCATGCCCTTTGTTACGGCACTGTTGTCATCACTGTAGTACATTACCAAAGTATCATTGTCGTCAAGGTACTCGTATCCTTCAAGCCCGGATACATGGGTGTTTTCAAAATCAACTAAAATAATCACGTAAGATTCTCCTGCTTTTACGGCATAATGCTTTAGCCCAAAACCATGAATGGAAAGTCTGAGACCCGGAAATGGGTCGATGGATTTGAACATGTTTCTTTATGCCTTTTATCTATACAAATTTTTAAATGATTATAACAAAAAAACCGGTTCTTTTGAACCGGTTTCTTTAAGCGACGAGGATGAGACTCGAACTCACAACCCGTAAAACGGGCACCAACTTTCCAGGCTGGCCGACTACCAATTATCACACCTCGTCAAAATTGCTCCATCATAATAGCAAAGCTGGAAAGGTTCGTCAAGATGTTTTTTGAACTGTTAGTTACTATTCACAGTTAAACTCCTTTGATTCATGCAGTACCATCTGCTTTTCTGCATTCGCCCACCCCATTCACGTGACTTATTGATTTACTTTTTAGTCCCACCCCAGCTCATGCAGAAAATCAGATTCTGGACTCATAT
>JAGAXP010000257.1 GCA_017940955.1 Oribacterium sp. | reverse complement strand
GAATATACAGATCTGGGGCACCAAAAAGTGCAATGATACAAAGAAAGCGGAGCGCTTCTTCAAAGAGCGCAATATAAAGTTTCAGTTCATAGACCTGAAGGAAAAAGAAATGAGTAAGGGTGAGCTGAACTCTGTTGTCAGCGCTGTTGGAAGTGTCATGGACATGGTCAATACTGATGCCAAGGATAAAGACACTGTAGCTCTGATCCAGTATATTGCTGATGAGGACAAGTTCGACAAGCTTCTGGAAAATCAGCAGATCATCAAGACACCTGTGGTCAGAAACGGCAAGCAGGCAACTCTCGGATACCAGCCGGATGTTTGGAAGAAATGGCAATAATAAAGTAGGCGTTACAGAAACTTTTATGCCATATATGCCTATCTTGCGATTGTTGATCTGATTATTAAAAAGAAATCAATCTGTATGACACTATCAGAGTAAAAAAACCGGTGGTCGTTTTGGCCACCGGTTAAAAATTTTTTAAGGAACATAAATCTGATTAAAATTGTAAAGTTCACCGTCAATAACACCTAATGCGACAAGCATGTCACTGGTCATATAATACTCTTTAGCATCTGCTGACCAGCCGGGGTAATTGTCTCCCTTAAACTCTCTTCCAACAATGTATTCTTCCTCGAGATTTGCAAACTCACCATCATCAACAAATTTCTGAAGATAGATATCACAGTTTTCTTTGATCTTAAAAGAAACATTTTCTTCGATCAGTTTTCTTACATTCCCATCATTCAGCATGTAAACAACATGATATGTCGGCTCATAGTCCTCTTTTTCAAGCGCATAATAAGCGCCATCATCATTGCATTTTACGAGGAAGCGGTCGAATCTGCTGGAGCCTATAACATCTTTTTTGAATTCTTCATCTGTTCCATATTCAAGTTCTTTATTTACTTCCTCAAAAGAAACAACTGAGAATTGAGTCCCGTTTTCAGAGAAGATATAGCTGTTTTCTTCTGCATTATCAACGTATTCTGCTTTGATCTTTTCTTCGCGGTACAGATCGCCGGTAAGTGTTGTTTCATCAAACTTTTTTACTATCATATAAAGGTTGCTGTCATTGTCATAATACTTAACGGCATCAAAGGTGTCAGCTTTTGCATTTCCGATGCATGAAAAAGAGATGGTTTCATTGTTGCCTGCAAATTCTAAAGTAGGAAAAGCGCCGCTATCCCAGCTGAACCTGGCTTGTGTATTATCATCTGCTGAAGCGAAATGGAAGGTAATGTTCTCGCCATCAATTTCATAGGTGAAAGGAATTCCTGACAAACCATCTGTTGTCTGGGTAGAACCGGAAGTTTCGCTGTCAAAAACATAGTAGCTTGAGATGTTGTAAAGGTCATCTCCTTTGTATGCTGCGTATACAGCTCCTGAAAGCTGTGGATAACCATCAGATGAAAGACCTGCTTTTGTGAAATTAAGTACCTCTGAGTTTGAATATTTTTCGCTAAGTTCATCATATAATGAAGGGTCTGCGGAGATATCTACGGTGCCGTCTTTGTAGTTATGGTAAACACCATCTTCAGCAGCTAGATAATCAATATTTGATTCTTCTGTAATAACGAACTTGCCTGTATCTTTACTTACATATCCTTTAGCTATAGAGTTACGCATTGATATTATTAGGCTGTTGTCATCGGTTACAGCAATCGGATATGCTGTCCCGCCGCTTTGGACAGAAGTGACCTTCTCGATAGAACCATTTTTTTCTATGTAAATGGTGGCTTCATAGGTTGCCAAATGTCCCATAGTGTCATCAAAAATATAACTTGTTACTAAAAGAGCATTTTCTCCCTCCCAGACAGGAGCATATGCATATGACTGTCCTGCGTGGAGAGAGGTGATGAGCTGCTCATACTGTGAGGTTTTGCCGGTAGTTTCTGTAGTGGCATTTCCACATCCTGCCAATGCTGAAATGGCAATTGCTGTTGATAAAAGTAATGTAGCTATTCTTTTCATAATTCTCTCCCATATTCTGATTTTTTTTACACTATTTAATGATACGACTGAGTTTGCACAAGGATTATAAAAAAAGTATAAATTCAGAATGTACCCAGGGACGGGGGCAATGTCATTTAGATAGTAAAAAACTTAAGAATAGTGTATCATTTAAGCCATGATAATTCCAAACACAATACAGCCAGTTCTCGGGTTTACGGTCAAAAATTCTATTTTTGAAAAAGGCAAACAGACAGTCTGCGGAGGCTGCCTACTGAAAGGTATTTAGTTGTTTTGGGTTATCGGTATGATAACGGTTCAGCTGATTGGCGGCGTATAATTCTTTTGAATTTACGCCCCGGTCGGACTGGCACCAAGAATCTATTAATCAATTTCTCAAGATCTTTAACTGCTCCTATAACGTAAAGCCGGACAAACTTCTGCATTTGAGTATGGTTGAAGTTATATTTGTGGACGGTGTTCAAGTTTTCCCTTTTGGTTATGGCTTTTGTGATACATGAAGAAAAGTTATAAAGAGTTAGCTTTCCATAGATTTCCTGTATCAGGAAATCAGATTTTATCGAGTGGATATGAACCATATTTCCAGCATATTTAAGGTGACGGAAAGCAGTTTCTTCGCCCCATCTTAAGTTGTAAAGCTTTTTGATTGAATCTAGTGAAAACATATCATTGGGAAGATTGGTTACTATATATTCAAAAGTGCCGGTAGAGAGAGGAAACTTTAGTATACGGAGCTTAAAAGAATCCACTTTATTTGTCCTATATTCGATAAAATCATAGCGATGCCACTTTCGGATGAAATGATAGTTTTCGTATTCGCAATTGTTCTTCTTACGTCTACGTCCGATATGAATTGTTACATTCTCATCAACAAAGGAATTGTCCAGCAAATGCTTGTTGTCAAGGCAAAGAGACTGAGCATCGCTTTCCTTCATACGAATCAAGAAAAACTGATTATTATTGATTGCATGTGCATAAATGTTGAAAGAAGCATATCCACGATCAGCGATGAAGATTGTTTTTAGCATGTCATCTGAATGCTTATCGAGAAACTTGCAGAACGCATCTCTTTCATTCATTTCCTGCATTCCTTGGAGCTCAATATCAATAAATATGTCATTCATGACATCATAAAGTGCATTCATATGAATCTGATTGAATCCTTTTCGGCCCTCAATGTTATCAACGAGAGTGCCTAAATCTGAAGGATTGTAAGGAAGATTGAGTCGAGTGCCATCGCAGGCAACAAGCTGATATCCATGAAAAGTTTTCTCTTTGGGAATGCGTTTGTTGAACAGATAGAACAGTTCCTGGAAAGCTTCTTTTTTGATCTGATTGCGACGTTGAATCATTGCTGAAGGCAGAGGGAGCTCTTCTTCACCGAACAGGTCGAGTAATTCTGTGGCAACGTTGTCTGCACCGGCAATCATAGGAAACAGCATGGTTTGCTCAAACGATATCTTCTTTTTCCGGGTAAAATCGGAAGATGGATTTTTTAAGAATTCATCCCTTCGTTCCAATAGGGATGAAAACACCGAGAATAGATTTTGACGTATTTCAGTAACAGTAAATGACATGTCAGCACCTCCGTAAAAATGTCTTATAATCAAGGCGCGGCAACATTTTTTGGCTGACTTGTCAAGCAGTTTTCGCAGAAAACTGCAAAAAAATCAGAGGGTATTTCACCTCTGATTTCAGTAATATATTTAATTGTAACTATAGGATTGGGACGGGAAATCCTTATCTAAATGACATTG
>JAGAXP010000256.1 GCA_017940955.1 Oribacterium sp. | reverse complement strand
GGAGAAATAACAACCAACTCTGCTAATGTAACCACAAATGAAGGTACGGTAACCACCAATACAGGCGATGCTGCTGTAATAACAACCAACTCCGGAACCGTAGCAGAAAACATAAACGGCGCAACTGTAGGTACAAATACCGAAGATGGAGAAATAACAACCAATTCTGCTAATGTAACCACAAATGAAGGTACGGTAACCACCAACACAGGCGATGCTGCTGTGATTACAACCAACTCCGGAATCGTTAACGAAAATACAGAAGGTGCAACCATTGCAACGAATACAGGTACGGTAACGGATAACTCAGCAAATGTAGGCACAAGTACAGGCGAGAATGCTGTAATAACAACCAACTCCGGAACTGTTACAGAAAACACAGAAGGAGCAACTGTAGGTACAAATACTGAAGATGGAGTAATAACAACCAACTCCGCTAATGTAACCGCAAATGAAGGTACGGTAACCACAAATACAGGCGATGCTGCTGTAATTACAACCAACTCCGGCACAGTTGGAGAGAATACAGAAGGCGCAACTATCACAACTAACTCCGGCACAGTTGGAGAGAATACAGAAGGTGCAACCATCTCAACTAACACCGGTACAGTTACAGAGAACGATGCTTTAGTAAGCTCTAACTCCGGCACAGTTGTTACAAATCTTGAGAACGGTGAAGTAACTAACACAGCAAACGGTACGGTTGCAACAAACTATGGTGACGTATACAACGGAGCCGGTGGTGTTGTTTCCGTTAACGGAGCAGGCGGCTATGTAGATTACAACAGTAAGGCAATGACCTCCAACGCCGGATATCTTGTTTACAACAAAGATGGTGGAACTGTTGGCACCAACACAGGTGAGATTTATTCAAATGATGGTACTCTGACTACAAATAACGGTCTTGTTGACAATAACTCAGCTACCTTGACCACAAATAATGGCGAGGTTGCAGAAAATACAGGAACTGTAAACGTTAATGCTGAAGAAGGAACCGTAGGTCTCAATGCAGCGGAAGGAACAGTGAACGAGAACAAGGGTACTGTGGAAGATAATGATGGTATAATTAAGGACAACACTAAGGTAGTGCTCAAGAATGACGGAACCATCGAGATCAATACAGGCTTCGTTCAGGAAAGTACAGGAGTAGTTGAGGCAAATAACGGAGAAGGTGTGGTAGAAACCAACTCCGGTCAGGTTTTGAATAATGCGGCTGATGTTGGCACTAACACAGGTCTCGTTGAGAACCTTGCCGGTGGTGTTGTTGAAACAAACAATGGTACTGTTTACAACATGGGTGGAACAGTAAAGAATAACATAGGAACAGAGTTCTTCTCAGTTTCTATCCTTGATGGAAAGTATGCCGACAGAACTTCCGGAGAATTCGAAGCCTACAAGGATGCAAGCTGGCTCGGAACAAAGGGCGATACACAGACATCAACAACTATCCTTATTACTCCTAAGACCGGATATAAGATCGATTCCTTTGATATTCCGGATAGCTACCAGGGATTCGTTACTGCAACAAAGAACAATGATGGAACATGGAGCCTTACAGTTAAGTCAGGTTTGAACATCAGTCTTTCAATTCCTGATGCTACCAGATATTCTGTCAGTGTCGGCGGCAGTTCAGGCGGTGGCGGTGGATCGTCACATACCAGCCAAAGAAGTGTAACAGCTATTCCTCAGATGTGGGATCCTGCAAACCAACTCACAGTTGTAGCAGTTGCCAATACAGGTGCAACACTTGCTGCTCCTGTAGCGAGTGTAGTAAGCGGTGTTGATGTAGTATCTGCCATCAATATCTTTGGAGCATCTAATGCTCAGACACTTGGAACCGAGAATATCATCGGCGCAGGTGCCGTTGATTTCCACCATGTATTTGATACTGCAGCATCTACTGCCGTTGATGTTCCTATAACCGCTAATGTTAAAGCCGGTAATACTTACAGAGTGCTTTTCAGCGACACATCAAGTATCGATGTTCTCTGCACCTATGATGGCATCCTTTATATACCTGTATCAAAGGTAGCAGAAGGACTTACATATATCGTTTACGGCACAGCTACAGATCCTGCAGCAGCTATGATGGCAGCACAGCAGATGACAGGTACAGTTGTAACCAATCCTGCAGCTAACCTGGGAATATTTGATCCGGCAACACTTGCACTTGCAGGTCTTGCGTCATAATCTGTACCAGAGGTTATGAATCGTAAAGGAAAGTGGATTTTGAACACATATTTATGATTACGTTCAGAAACCTCTTTTAAAACCGGGGACGGCTTCCGAGAGGAAGGATCGTCCCCGGTTTTTCACTTAATCCCCCCTACTCCTAGGGGGGATTTTGGTGTATAATGGTCGGTGCAAATTCGGGGGCAGGCGGGTTTGGTTTTGGATCGGGCAAAAAACCTGAATCCTTCACTGAAGGAAAGAAATCTTCCCCGTGAGAAAAGGAGGAACCTTAAATGGCAGTAAAAGAATCGGTTTTGGGAACGCTTCAGGATGGAACTGAGGTTAAGAGATATACATTGACAAACAGTAACGGTACAGAGGCCAGCTTCACGGATTTAGGCGCAATCTGGCTTACCATGCTGGTGAAGGACAAAGAGGGAAACAGGAGGGACGTGGTTCTCGGCGTTGATAATGTTGAGATGCTTCTTAAGAACCCGGGACACATGGGAGAGCCTGTGGGACGAAACGCTAACCGTATAGGCGGCGGATCCTTTGAGATAAACGGCAGGACCTATGAGCTTCAGAAGAACGACAAGGGTGTAAACAGCCTTCATTCAGGTACTGATTACTGGAGAACCAGAGTATGGGATGCGGAGTATGATAATGCAGGACTCGGCAGCTATGTGATGTTTTCGCTTGTTTCCCCGGACGGTGACCAGGGGTTCCCCGGAGAAGCCAGGGTTTCTGTGACATATACATTGGCAGAGGATGACAGTCTCAGCATTCACTATACAGGTACTGCCGATCAGGACACAGTATTTAACATGACAAATCATGCTTACTTCAATCTCGACGGCTATGACAGCGGAGATGCCATGAACCAGATCGTCTGGATCAATGCTGACCGCTTTACGCCTGCCAACAAGGATTCTATTCCTTACGGTGATATGGCATCTGTTCAGGGGACACCTATGGATTTCACCACCCCGAAGCCTATAAAGAGAGATATCGGTACAGAGTTTGACCAGCTTAGGTTTGCCGGCGGCTTTGACCATAACTGGGTGCTTAATGATTTCGACGGAAATGTAAGACTTGCGGCTACAGCTCGCTCCGAAAAGTCAGGTATCAAAATGTCAGTATACACCGACCTTGAGGGCATGCAGTTCTATACAGCAAACTATATGGCTTCCGACTTTGAGGGAAAGGGCGGAGTTCATTTCGGACCGCGTCACGGATACTGCTTCGAAACACAGCATTATCCTGATTGCCTGCATAAGGAAGACTGGCCGACATCCATTGTAAGAGTCGGTGAGGAATATGACACCACCACGATTTACAAGTGGGAAGTGAAGTAATAAAGGTTTTTATCCGGCGCTTTTCCGGACAGGAACCTGTGCTGGTTAGATGCTTCGGTTCATTGAGATTTGAGGGGCAATGTTTATGCTTCAAATAGAACCGGTACCGGATAGATACTTATTTTTAGAGAGGTTTTATTGAAAAAGTTATTTATAGCGGAGAAGCCCTCCGTTGCGCAGCAGTTCTCTCAGGCTCTCGGCATGAATAATGTCCGGAGAGGCGACGGATTTCTCGAGGATGAAAACTATGTCATAACCTGGTGCGTAGGACATCTGGTTCAGTTGTCCTATCCCGAGGCTTATGATGAGTCTTTGAAAAAGTGGAGTTTTGACACGCTGCCCTTTATTCCCGGGGATTCCGAATGGAGATACGAAGTCGGAAAGAGTACGAAAAAGCAGTTTCAGGTGGTTTCCAAACAGCTCAATCGTGAGGATGTGGACACCATATATGTCTGCACCGATAGCGCCCGGGAGGGAGAATATATTTACCGCCTTGTGGAGATGATGGCTAAGGTGCCGGAATCCAAAGAGAAAAGGAGAGTCTGGATAGACTCCCAGACCAATGAGGAAATTCTTCGCGGCATCCGTGAAGCAAAGCCCGAGAGTGCTTATGACAATCTTTCGGCCGCTGCCTTTTCACGGGCCAAAGAGGATTATCTCATGGGCATAAACTTCAGCAGAGCTCTGTCCCTTAAATACAGTAACCGCATAAGACGTGAGCTCAACATGGATCGTAATGACAAGATGGTGGTGGCAGTCGGACGTGTCATGACCTGCGTCCTGGGAATGATAGTAAAGCGTGAGCAGGAGATCAGAGCTTTTCAGAAGACGGTTTTCTACCGTATTCTGGGGGATTTTGACATCGGAAACGCTGCGGTGATTACTGCGGACTGGAAGGAAAGCCCGGGCTCAAAGAAGTACGCACCAACAGAGATATATGACGGAAAGGGCTTCCTCAAGCAGGGTCGTGCCGTAGAGTTTATGAAGAGCTTCATGCCTTTTCCAAGAGAGGCGGAGGTTACAGGACTCGAAAAAAAGAAGGAGACAAAGAATCCGCCACTTTTATATAATCTTGCAGAGCTTCAGAATGACTGCTCAAAGATGTTTAAGATAAGTCCCGATGAGACCCTGGCCATAGCCCAGGAGCTTTATGAAAAGAAATTAACCACCTATCCCCGTACTGATGCGAGAGTTTTATCTACTGCCGTATCAAAGGAGATAGCAAAAAACATAAAGGGACTTTCCACCTATGAGCCGGTGGCGGCAGCGGCTCAGGAGATACTTGAAAACGGGTCCTATAAAAACATAGGAAAAACCAGGTATGTGGATGACAAGAAGATCGCCGATCACTATGCGATCATTCCTACCGGTCAGGGGCAGAGGGAGTATCAGTCCTTAAAGCCTCTGGCCAAGAAGGTATATGAGTTGATTTGCCGGAGGTTTCTTGCTATCTTTTATCCGCCTGCAGTTTATCAGAAGATTGCATTGTCCATAAGCTGTAATGATGAGACCTTCACGGCCGGAACGAGAGCTTTGAAGGAAGGTGGTTATCTGAAGGTTGCCAATGTCAAAAAAGATGCTTCGAAAGTCGCAGAGGGAGACAGTGGTACCGGAAGTGTGACCGGTGACGGACAGCCGGAGAGCGGACAGGACTCTGAAGAAACCGGAGACAAAGACGGACGCCTGAGTGAAGCGCTTTTGAAGCTTAAAAAGGGTCAGAAGATAAGCCTTCGTACCCTTCAGGTGAAGGAAGGAGAAACTTCGCCTCCGAAACGATATACTTCAGGTTCCATGATCCTTGCCATGGAAAATGCCGGAAATCTCATAGAGGATGAGGACCTGAGAGCTCAGATCAAGGGTGCCGGAATCGGCACGAGTGCCACCAGAGCCGGAATACTTACAAAGCTTGTGGATGATAAGTATGTGTCACTTCAGAAAAAGACACAGATCCTGACACCTACAAAGCTTGGCGAACATATAGCCTATTATGTTAAGATATCCATACCCCATCTTCTCAATCCGAAGCTTACAGCCTCCTGGGAAATGGGTCTAAGCTCGGTTGCGGAAGGAAAGCTCACGGAGCGGGAATATATGGATAAGCTGGAGCAGTTCGTAAGGGAAAAGACAGAGAAGATCAGGTCAATGTAAAGGCTTGCTGCAATGGTGATCATCCGGGTGAACATAAAGTAGTCCGGTAATATGAAAAAACATGCTCTCATTTGAGATGAAAACGCAGCAGTGCGGCCGGTGAACCAGTACAACATATTTTAAGTTTCTGGCACATTCACAGTTAAAAGAAAACAGGAGAAAAAAGTGAAAAAGAGTGATATGACAATAGAGGCCATGTATGACCTCAGTTACACAGAGGCTGGGGATGCATTTTCGGGATGCACGTACCCCTGGGAGGTGCTTCCGAAGATACATGATTTTATCGCGGCCTACGGACCGACTCTTTCAAAGGAGGAGTATGATGAGGTAAAGCCCCATGTCTGGATCCACAAGACTGCCAAGGTCTTTGATTCTGCCTATTTTGCGGAGTATATAATTATCGGACCCGAGACAGAGGTCAGACAGTGTGCATTTCTCCGGGGCAATATCATTGCCGGTAAAGGTTGTGTCATAGGTAATTCCTGTGAGCTTAAAAATGTTATTATCTTTGACGGAGTGCAGACACCACACTATAATTATGTGGGAGATTCCATTCTTGGATATAAATCACACATGGGAGCTGCGTCACTTACATCAAATGTAAAGTCCGACAAGAAGCTTGTGAAAGTGCATGCTGAGGACGGAGACATTGAAACCGGACTCAAGAAGTTCGGTGCCATGCTCAGTGACCATGTTGAGGTAGGCTGCGGTTCGGTGCTTAATCCCGGCACGGTTATCGGAAGGAACACAAACATTTACCCTCTTAGTTCCGTAAGGGGCTGTGTGGATTCTGATTCCATCTATAAGTCAAAGGATGAGATCATCAGAAAAACAGAAGATTAAACACTTTTTATAAAGGAGATTTTAAATGGATAACAATTATGGATCAAATGTAACAGTTCTCAACCACCCTCTGCTTACTCACAAGATTTCGCTTCTTCGTGATAAGGCAACGGGAACAAATGAGTTCAGACAGCTTGTGGAAGAGATCGCCATGCTTATGGGATTTGAGGCTCTCCATGATCTGCCCACAAAGCTTGTAGAGATAGATACGCCTATCGAGACAGCAAGTGTTCCTATGCTTGCCGGAAGAAAGCTTGCCATAGTTCCTATCTTAAGAGCAGGACTCGGCATGGTTTCCGGACTCACAGCGCTTGTGCCAAGTGCCAAGATCGGTCATATCGGTTTGTACAGAGATGAGTCTACACATCAGCCGGTTGAGTATTTCTGCAAGCTCCCTCATCCTATCGAGGAGAGACAGATAGTTGTATGCGATCCTATGCTTGCAACAGGCGGATCTGCTGTTGATGCTATCACTCAGATCAAGAGACACGGCGGAAAGAAGATCAAGTTTATCTGCATTATCGCTGCTCCTGAGGGTATAAAGAAGCTTGTTGAGGCACATCCCGATGTTCAGGTTTATGTCGGAAACGTAGACAGATGCCTTAATGAAAATGCTTATATCTGTCCGGGACTCGGAGATGCCGGAGACCGTATTTTCGGAACCAAGTAATGAAATGTAAAAAGTAGGGAGCATGCTCCCTACTTTTGTAGCATCATAGTGAGTATAAACCCTTTATTGCATCGTTCCGGCTAACCCTGTATTGCCTGGCCCCGACTGCAAGGTTTATGATAAAAAAAGAAGCGGACCGGTATAGAACCAATCCACTTTATGTCTGCCGCCAGCCGGACTTGAACCGGCATGGATAAACCGCGCGATTTTGAGTCGCGTGCGTCTGCCAATTCCGCCATGGCGGCTTAAGACCTATATAAATTAGCACATTATCGAAAGGTTTTCAAGTCGAATCGATGCCGATTTTGACCCATCAATAACATTATGACATGCCTGGATGCCCGAAAAAAAATTTATGATTATCTGAACAACAAGCTGACAGATGCAGAGCTTAAGGATTTTATCGATCATGTGAACGGATGTGACGAATGTATGGATGAGCTCAGAATCACCCATATGGTTTACAGAGGTGCGGCGGAGCTGGATTCCGATGCGGACACCAATCTGAACATCGACGAAGCGCTTAAAAGGACAATAAGTGATTCAAAGTTCTATCTGTTTAGACTGTTTGCCAGAAGGATAGCTGCTATGGTTGTGGATGCCATAGCTTTTTGGGCTGTACTGATCATTTTTCTAATGCAGATCAGGATGTGGATCATGTGAAGAGGAGATAATTTTGTCAGATAAACTTTTACTTATAGACGGACACAGTATCATGTCCCGTGCTTTCTACGGAATCCCGGAGCTTACCAATTCTCAGGGATTGCATACAAACGCGGTATATGGTTTTTTAAACATTCTTCTGAAGGTTCTGGATGAGGAACAGGCAGACCATCTTGCGGTGGCATTTGATGTTCATGAGCCCACCTTCAGACATAAAATGTTTGAGGGTTATAAGGGAACACGTAAGCCTATGCCTCAGGAGCTTCACGAGCAGATACCCGTTATTCAGGAGGTTCTCACGGCTATGCACATTCCGCTTCTGAAAAAAGGCGGATTTGAGGCGGATGATCTTTTGGGAACAGTTGCAAAAAGAGCTCAGGCAAAGGGAGTGGATGTGACCATAGTTTCCGGAGACAGAGATCTTCTTCAGTTAAGTGATGAGCATATCAAAATCTATCTGCCCAAAACCTCCAAGGGAGTGACTACCGCGGAAATCTATTATCCCGATGATGTGAAGAAAACCTGGGGAGTAACCCCGTCGGAATTCATAGATCTCAAGGCTCTTATGGGTGACACCTCGGACAATATTCCCGGAGTGGCAGGTCTCGGACCCAAATCTGCCGAGTGGATAATAGAGAAGTATCATGACATCGAAACCGCACATGAAGCAGCCGTTTCAGGAGATCCTGAATTCAAGGTGCCCCGTAAGCCAAAGGCTGCCCAAATGCTTATCGATGAGTGGGATAATGCAAAGCTCTCCAAAACTCTCGCCACCATCAACATTGATTCGCCCATAGATTTTGAGTATGATGATGCGAAGGTGGAGAATATGTTTAACGAAGAGTCTTTTGAAATGATAAAAAGACTCGAGCTTAAATCTCTTGTTAAACGTTTTGATGTAACCTCTCTTAACATTGAGCAGCATCAGGATTTTGATCTTTCCCTGATAAAGTCTGTGGACGATCCTTTTATGGCGAAGATTGCCTTTAAGGATGCTGCGAGTCAGGGGGCGGCAGGTTTCTGTATAGTTCATAAAGCATCGGTTCAGGAAAGTGCTTCAGGACAGATGGAAATGGTATTTGATGAAGAACCGGATGCAGAAGCTAAAGATCAGGAGACATCCGATACCACAGAGCTCTTCTTTGCCCTTGATGGGGGCAGATACTTCAGATTCCATGGCTTTGACTGGAAAAAGGAGCTTAAGGAGCTGTCCCTTAAAGAGGGGATGCATCTCTATACCATGAACCTTAAGTCTCAGCTTTATGATTGTGAATTTTTGCCTGAGAGTAATGTTCTCGACCTGTCACTTGGAGCTTATGTCATTAATCCACTGAAGGATACCTATACCTATGAGGACCTGGCCAGAGATTTCATGTCGGTGACATTACCATCTGAAAAGGAGCTTAGGGATAGTTTCAAGGTGGCTTCGAAATCGGACACATCAGGCGACCACAAGCTTCTTTCGACAGTTGAAGAAACAATGGGGGCATATACTGCCATAGTGGCAGAGGGCTCTTTCAAGGCGGTCATGGACAAGCTTCAGGAGCTTCAGGAGACAGAGCTTTTCAGAGACATTGAGATGCCCCTTGTATATACCCTTTACAATATGCAGGTGGCGGGAATCCTCATCGACAAAGCGGCTCTTCTTGATTATGGAAAAGAGCTTAAGGCCGGTATAGAAAAGCTTCAGAAAAGTATTTATGAGGATGCCGGAATAGAATTCAATATCAACTCGCCGAAGCAGCTTGGTGAGATTCTGTTTGAAAGACTTGGACTAAAGGGTGGAAAGAAGACCAAATCCGGTTATTCTACAGCTGCGGATGTACTTGAAAAGCTTGCGGAGGAAAATCCGATAGTCAGAGATATACTTGAGTATCGTACACTCAGTAAGCTGAACTCGACATATGCCGAGGGCCTCCTCGGATTCATACGTGAGGATGGCAGAATACACGGAGAGTTTAACCAGATGGTTACAGCCACAGGACGTATTTCCTCCACAAACCCGAATCTTCAGAACATTCCCATCAGAACAGAGCTTGGAAGAAGGTTCAGAAAGGTATTTGTTCCGTCGCCGGGATGTGTTTTCATTGATGCCGACTATTCACAGGTGGAGCTTCGCATTCTGGCTTCACTTTCGGGAGATCCGAAGCTTATTGAGGCATACAAGGATGCCAGGGATATCCATGCGGTTACAGCATCTCAGGTATTTCATATACCGCTTTCGGAAGTCACAGAGCAGCAGAGGCGTAATGCCAAGGCCGTAAACTTCGGTATAGTTTACGGTATTTCTGCCTTCGGACTCAGTGAAGGTCTGTCCATCAGCCGGATGGAAGCAAAGGAATATATCGAAAGATACTTTGAAACATATCCGGATGTGAAAAAATATCTGGACGGTGAAGTGGAATTTGCCCGGAAGCATGGTTATATAAAGACTGTATTCGGAAGACGGAGACCTGTTCCGGATATCAATGCTTCCAACTTTATGAGAAGATCCTTCAGTGAAAGAGTTGCGATGAACAGTCCTATCCAGGGATCAGCCGCGGATATCATGAAGAAGGCCATGAACGAGGTTGACAGGGCACTTCGTGAAGGCGGTTACAAGTCAAGGATAGTTGTTCAGGTTCATGATGAGCTTTTGATAGAAGCGCCTATGGAAGAGAAGGATAAGGTGAAAGCGCTTCTGGTTGAAAAGATGCAGAATGCCGTAGAACTTAAAGTTCTTCTGGTGGCTGATGCAAGCGAAGGATATAACTGGGACGAGGCTCATTGATATGTACAGTAAGATAAACCGGTTCCGGTTCACATGGGCAGATAATGGGAATACGCAAAATTTATTAATTTCCGGTGAGAGGAACAGGTTCGGCTGATCAGCTCATTGAGACCAATGAAGTTAATATACGTTCCATGGGAGAAATGTCAAATAAGACGTTTCTCTCATGGAGCTTAAATCTATAGACGATATATAGAAAGAAAAGATGGAATGGCTTTAATAGAAAAAACAGATATAATGCACCTGGGTTTTTTAAAAAAGGAGAGCTTTACGGGTTCCTCCGAAGGCATGCGTTATCGCATGTCCAAGGTGGTTTATAAGGATCCCGATACTGAGCTTTTGAAAAAAATCGAAGCAGGGGAAGCGGATTATCCCGTGGATAAAAAGACCGGAGAAAAAATCATGAATCCTACAAAGGAAAGGCTTCGTCTGGGTGTCTGGGCCTGGCCGGAACCCTTTTCCTTCGATAAGACGCCGGAGGATAAAAAGCTATATAAAGAGCTTGCTTTTGATGAAGCCGGAGTTATGGAAGGACTTGACTGGCTGAATGCACAGAAGAGTGAACAGGACTGGGCAGAGCTTAGGATATCATGGAAAGACCGGTCATAGCGGGCAGAGCTTGGGATATCATGGAAAGACCGGTCATGACGGGCAGGGTCTAAGATGGTTTACGGAGGCCGGCTTTCGGAAAGAAGCATTGCAGAATGAGGCAAAGAGACAGATGGTAATCGGAGTTATAGGAGGCGTCGGTGCAGGTAAGTCTACAGTACTTGGCACCCTGGAAAAAGACTATGGGTTTGTGATCCTGAAGACGGATGACATAGCCAAGTCTTTTTATGTTGACGGAAATTCTGTTTTTGAAAAACTGAAAGAGCTTCTCGGTGAAGACATTCAAAAAGAGGACGGTACTGCGGATCTTAAGGCAATTGCAAAAAAGCTGTATGGAAGCGGGAAGGATCACATTCGAAAAAAGGTCGATGGAATAGTACATCCTGCTGTGTGGGAATACGTCCAAAAAGAAATCGGCTCCCGGGATGCGGATTTTGCGGTAGAGACAGCATTACCAAATGAAGCTTTTACAGATTTATGCGATGAGATCTGGGCAGTATATGCGGAAAGGTCAGTCAGAGTTAAGCGCCTTATGGAAACAAGGGGCTATACAGAAGAAAAGGCCCGTGATATGATTCTTTCGCAAATCGGGGATGATGAATATGGGAAGATCGCCACATTCAGGATCGACAATACGGGCTCCCCGGAAGAGACGGTTAAAATGATCGGGAATCACATGAGGGATTTTTTTGGTGAACACAATCCGGCTGTTCAGATGCTGTAATCCTTCCCGGAAGGGTGGATGCACCCCGGTGTTCCGGATTATGAAGTTATTGAAAGGTTTTGATTTTAATGAGGTTTACAAGCATTGCCAGCGGTTCAGGCGGGAACAGTACATACATAGGCACAGAGAGTACCCATATCCTCGTAGATGCAGGGGTGACCATGAAGGCCATAAACACAGGACTTCATGAACTGGATCTGGAGCTTAAGGATATAAATGCCATATTCCTTACCCATGAGCATATAGACCATGTCAGGGCAGTCGGAACAATTGCCAGAAAATACGGCATACCTATGTACGGAACCCTCGGAACTCTCAGGGAGGTAATGCTCAATAAGACATTGGGAGATGTTCATAAAGACAATCTTTTTCCGATCCTTCCCGACAGTGCCATGGAAATAGGCGACCTCCGGGTATGTCCCTTCAGCATATATCATGATGCTGCGGATCCGGTGGGCTACAGGGTGGAGACAATGTGTGAAGGAAAACCGAATGCGACTAAAAGAGTAGCGGTTGCAACGGATCTCGGGCATTATGACGATTATATCGCTGAGCATCTGAGAGACCTGGATGCTATGGTGATCGAATCTAATCATGATGTAAAAATGCTCAGCGCCGGGCCGTATCCAATGTCTCTTAAGCGACGCATATTAAGTGACCATGGGCATCTCAGCAATGACAATTGCGGACTTCTTCTGGATTCCATACTCTCAAGACGAGTGAAGCATGTTTTCCTGGGACATCTCAGTAAGGAGAACAACCTTCCGGTTTTGGCATTAAACACAGTCAGGCGGGAGATAGACAAGTCTGATTCCGAGCACAAATCCGGAGAGATAAACATTACCGTTGCCCACAGGGACCGGATTTCGGAAATCGTTGAGATTTAAGAAGCTTCATCCGGTGTGGTTTAACGATATATGTTTCCGACCTGCCCTGAGAAAAGGATTTCCATAATAAAGGCTTGCGTGCTTATAGGTGCCATAACTCCGGGTGATTGTATTTAAAAATGAAGGCAAATTATGGAATATTAAACTTGTTTTTTTATTGCATCGATGCTTATTATAGAAGAAACTTGCAGGCTGAAATGTGTCAGCGGCTTTATGGATTCAAGGAGGTTTTATGAAAAAGGCGATTATTACCGTTGTTGGTAAGGACAGTGTAGGTATCATAGCGAAGGTGTGTACATTTCTTTCAGAGGCAAATATCAACATCCTTGATATTTCACAGACCATCACAGGCGGATTTTTCAATATGATGATGATCGTCGATGTCTCCGATATAAAAGAGCCTTTTGACAAGGTGGCGGGAGAGCTTACACAGTACGGTAAGGACCGGATCGGTGTGGATATCAAGATGCAGCTTGAAGAGATTTTCACCATGATGCACAGAATCTGACTTCTGTAATTTAAAAGGAGCCGGTTAGATCTGTATCTGTATGCCGGATATACGGCTGACCATGCGTTTATAAAGGAGAATATATGGCGATTTTAAATGATGTTGTAAATGCTGTTGAGGTATCTGAGACCAACAACATGATAGAGCATAACAATCTTGATGTCCGCACTATAACCATGGGCATCGGTCTTCTTGACTGTGCTGCGCAGGATGTTGATACATTTTGTGACAATATATATAAAAAGATCACCAAGTATGCAAGAGACCTCGTAAAGACAGGCGAGGAGATTTCAAAGGACTACGGTGTGCCTATCGTAAACAAGAGAATCTCGGTAACTCCCATAGTCCTTGCAGGCGGCAGTGCCTGCAGGTCGACAGAGGATTTTGTAAAGGTAGCTCATACTCTGGATAAGGCTGCCAAGGCTGTAGGGGTTAATTTCCTTGGGGGTTTTTCGGCTATCTGCCAGAAGGGAATGTCACCGGCGGATGAGATGCTCATGAGGGCCATTCCCAGAGCTCTTGCAGAAACGGATATAGTTTGTGCATCGGTCAATCTCGGTTCTACCAAGACCGGTATCAATATGGATGCCGTAAGACTTATGGGAGAAATGGTAAAGGAAGCCGCTGAGCGCACTAAAGATACAGACTCCTCGGCATGCTCCAAGCTGGTTGTATTTTGTAATGCTCCTGATGATAATCCGTTTATGGCCGGAGCCTTTCACGGAGTTTCCGAAACTGACTGCATTCTCAATGTAGGCGTTTCCGGACCCGGTGTGGTACGTGATGCTTTGCGTAATGCTCAGGGTCTTGATTTTGAGGAGCTGTCGGAGCTTATAAAGAAGACAGCCTTCAAGATAACGAGAGTAGGACAGTTGGTGGCGAAGGAAGCTTCAAGGAGACTGGGAGTTCCTTTCGGAATTATCGATCTTTCTCTTGCACCAACACCTGCCATCGGAGATTCTGTGGCAGATATTCTGGAGCTCATGGGTCTTGAAAAGGTTGGGGCTCCGGGAACCACTGCTGCCCTTGCCATGCTTAACGACCAGGTTAAGAAGGGCGGTATCATGGCATCAAGTTCAGTTGGAGGACTCAGCGGTGCATTTATCCCCGTATCTGAGGACCAGGGCATGATCAATGCGGTTGAAGCCGGAGCTCTCAACATTGAGAAGCTTGAAGCCATGACCTGCGTATGCTCCGTAGGCCTTGATATGATCGCTATTCCGGGAGACACCACCGCCGCAACCATTTCCGGAATTATCGCTGATGAGGCGGCCCTTGGTATGGTGAACCAGAAGACAACCGCGGTCAGGGTTATTCCTGCTTACGGCAAGAAGGTTGGTGACCATGTTGACTTTGGAGGCCTTCTCGGCCATGCACCGGTTATGTCGGTCAATACCTTTGACTGCTCGGCTTTTGTTAACAGAAAGGGCAGGATTCCTGCACCGATACACAGCTTTAAAAACTAAGGAGAATAGTCCGGAGGGTATCGGCCCTCCGGACTAATTATTTATGGTATTTATGCCGAAGTAGACAAGTATGATGTATCGTGATGCAGGAGTTTTTTGGAATAAAATAACAACAGAGGGCTTATGTACAACGGAAAAAATGTGATCGGAATAGTAACTGAATTTAATCCTTTCCATGAGGGACATAAATATCTGATAGACAGTATCAGGCTTCGCTATGGCGACTGCTATGTGGTTGCGGCCATGTCCGGGGATTTTGTTCAAAGGGGAGAGCCTGCCATATATGATAAATATGAGAGAACCTGGGCGGCGCTTCAGGGCGGTGTTGATATGGTGGTGCAGATTCCGGAGATGTTTTCCACGTCCTCTGCGGAGGATTTTGCTGCGGGGGGAGTTGCGACGTTAAGATCTCTCGGACTTGTTGACATTCTGCTGTTTGGTTCCGAATCCGGGGATCTGGATCATCTCATGAGGATTGCAGATCTCGAGCTGGATTCCGGAAGTAAAGAGAATGCCAAATTAAATGCTGCCATCAGGGACAATGTTGAAGCCGGTATGAGTTATGCAAAGGCCAGGGCGGAAGCCATAAGTCTGGTGCTTTCGGGAGATGATGAAAGGGCTTTTGAAAATATACTTGACAGTGTATCCGGAGGAAATCCTGATGAGGATTTAAATAACGGGAAAATGTCTGAAAACATAGGTGAACCGGATCTTCCGGCAGATGTCCGGGAGGGTGCCGGTCTTCTGAAAAAGGACGATCCTTCATCGGACGCCATGGCCTCGAGGCTTCTTCCCAATGACATTCTGGGGGTTGAGTATATAAAGGCAGTAAAAAGGCAGGGAGAGTGTTTCCGCATTGACTGTATCAGACGGAATCAGAAGTTTGAAAGTGCCCATGCTATCCGCGATGCGATAAAGAATCCCCGGTCGGAGGATGAGGATGTAAGCATTAACCAATCATATGCAGACGTGGATATGCTGTCAGATATGCTGAGCTACAGAATGCTGCAGCTGTATTATCTTGACCGTATGTCACCTGAACAGCCATCGTCTTTTATGGACTATCTGGATGTGTCCAGGGAGATAGCTGATGCTCTGAAAAAACAGATACATGACCGTATGACATTTTCTGAAAGAATAGAGGCCGTAAAATCGAAAAATTACACATATACCCGCATTTCGAGAGCTCTGCTCCACATTCTTTTGGGAATCCGTAAGAAGGATGTCCGGGTTCTCCGGGGAAGATTTTTCGGGGAAGCAGATATGATGCCGTATGTGAGGATTCTTGGCATTCGTAAAAGAGCGAGAGATATGCTTGGCAGCGTGAAAACTACGGTGGTAACTTCGGCTTCGAAGTATGAAAAGCAGCTTTTCTCTGTTCGCAGGAAGGAAACTATTGAGACACCGGAGGAGCTTATCCTCAGTATCAATGCTTCCCATGCGGAAGCTTTGTTTAATCAGGATATGTATTCTGCGGATATATATAATAAAGTGTATAGTCCCAGAGAACGTGAAGACGGATTGATAAGTTACGGGAATGAATTTACACAAAAATTTTTAATCGCTGACTAGAGTTTTATGGTATCATTTATCTATTGAAAAGAGTCGGTTCGGAAACATTGGCACAGGGCAATTTCATCGGGCGGCATGGGTCCGGGGCGGCTGAAGATAACGGAGGCAGATGATGAAGCTTGTTTATGCAATTGTACGTAATGATAATGAGGATGATGTGGTGGATGCGCTGAATGCTTCTCATTATCAGGTAACGAAGCTTGCCAGTACTGGAGGATTTTTACGTAAGGGGAATTCCACTCTTATGATCGGTACAGAGGATGATAAGGTTGACGAATGTGTTGAAATCATAAAAAAAGAATGCGGAAACCGGCAGAATATAACCGTCAATATGCCTTATGTTTCCGGCACCTCCATGAACACCTATTCCACCATGCCGATGCCTGTGGAGATCGGCGGAGCTACGGTTATGGTGGTCAATCTGGAGAGATTTGAGAAGTATTGATGTTTGTCCTTGATTTTGTGCAGAAGATCAAGGGTTTTGTGGCTTGAACGCTAAGTCTGTTCGAGTATAATATTTATGTATGTCAAATTGTATACAGAGCTACTGCTGTGTGCATTAAAAACATAAACCTGTCACTGTGGATGTGCCGGTTCCTTCAACAGGAGGTTGATGAGGAGAGGCATGTCGCAGATGATTAAAATTATAATGTGTATATTGAGAGGAGAATGACACCAATGGCTATTATTGATGAGATCAAGGCTAAGGCAAAAGCAGACAAGAAGACTATCGTACTTCCTGAGTCTATGGACAAGAGAACCTTTGAGGCTGCTGTAAAGATTACAAAGGAGGGAATCGCTAACGTTGTTCTGATCGGAACTCCTGAAGAAATTGCCAAGAACGGTGAGGGATTTGATCTTACAGGCGTTACAGTTGTAGATCCATACAACGATGCCAACAAGCAGAAGTACATTGATAAGTTCGTAGAGCTCAGAGGCAGCAAGGGTGTTACTGCTGAGTCTGCCAAGGAGCAGATGGAGAAGGATTATATGTACTATGCATGTCTTATGTGCAAGTGCGGCGATGCTGACGGTGTTGTTTCAGGTGCATGCCACTCAACAGGAAACACTATCAGACCGGCTCTTCAGCTTCTTAAGACAAAGCCGGGCATCAAGTCTGTTTCAGGCTTCTTCCTTATGGAGACTGATGCCAAGGAGTATGGTGAGAACGGCACCTTCGTATTTGCTGACTGTGCAGTAAACGTAGATTTCGATTCAGAGAAGCTTGCTGAGATCGCAGCTCTTTCTGCTGAGTCATTCAAGAGCTTTGTTGGTGCAGAGCCAAAGGTAGCAATGCTTTCATATTCAACAAAGGGTAGTGCAAAGCATGATGACGTAACAAAGGTTTCAGAGGCTGTTAAGATCGCTAACGAAAAGTATCCTGATATCAAGCTTGACGGTGAGCTTCAGCTTGATGCAGCTCTTGATCCTACAGTTGCAGAGCTCAAGGCTCCGGGCAGCGCAGTTGCAGGTCATGCAAACACACTCGTATTCCCTTCACTTGAGGCAGGAAACATTGGCTACAAGCTCGTTCAGAGACTTGCTCATGCCGGCGCTTACGGTCCTGTTCTTCAGGGTCTTTCAATGCCTGTTAACGACCTTTCAAGAGGCTGCTATGCAGACGATATCGTAGCAGTAGTTGCTATGACAGCTGTTCAGGCTCAGAATGCTTAACTAAGAATTAAAGGGTCAGGCCCTGGTGACTTGACCCTGTTTCTTTTTATGTTTTAGTACCGCGGTTCGTGGGACTTGAAGCTACAAAACGAAAAAACGGAGCACGACGCTTCATAATATGATTTTAGGAGAAAAAACCAATGAAAATTCTTGTTTTAAACTGTGGATCTTCCTCACTTAAGTACCAGCTCATCGACATGGAGAATGAGTCAGTTCTTGCCAAGGGTCTTTGCGAGAGAATCGGAATCGAAGGATCAAAGCTCACACATAAGGCTCCGGGTAAGGATGATTTTGAGCTTGAGACAGCTATGCCTGATCACGGCGTTGCTGTTAAGCTTGTATTTGATGCTCTTACAGATGCTGCACATGGTGTTGTTAAGTCTGTTGATGAGATCGGCGCTATCGGTCACAGAGTACTTCATGCCGGAAAGAAGATCACAGAGTCTATCGTTGTTAATCAGGAAGTTAAGGATATCATCCGTGAGTGCTTCGATCTCGGACCTCTTCACAACCCTGCAAACCTTCTTGGTATCGAGGCTTGTGAGAAGGTTGTTCCCGGTAAGCCAAACGTTGTTGTATTTGACACAACCTTCGGTATGACTCTTCCTGAGAAGGCATTCTACTATGCGATCCCTACAGAGTACTATGAGAAGTATGGTATCCGTCGCTACGGTTTCCACGGAACATCTCATACATTCGTTTCTCACGAGACAATCAAGTTTGGAAATCTTGATCCTGAGAAGGCAAAGGTTATCGTTTGCCACCTTGGAAACGGTGCCTCAGTTTCTGCGTCTATCGGTGGAAAGGGTGTAGATACCTCTATGGGTCTTACTCCGCTTGAGGGTCTCATCATGGGAACACGTTCAGGTGATATCGATCCTGCAGTGGTACAGTTCCTTGCAAATCATGAGCATCTTTCAGTTGACGAGGTTCTCAACATCCTTAACAAGAAGTCAGGTGTTCTTGGTCTTTCAGGCGTTTCTTCAGACTTCCGTGATGTAGGAAAGGCTGCTGCTGAAGGCAATCACATGGCTCAGGTTGCTCTTGATGCATTTGAGTACAGAGTTGCCAAGTACATAGGTGCTTATGCTGCCGCTATGAATGGTGTAGATGCTATCGCTTTCACAGCCGGTGTTGGTGAGAACGACAAGAATGCACGTAAGCGCATCGTTGATCAGTATCTCGGATTCCTCGGCGCAAAGATCGATGATGAGAGAAATGATGTTCGCGGTAAGAATACACTTATTTCTTCAGATGATTCAAAGGTTAAGATCTTCCTGATCCCTACAAATGAGGAGCTTGCTATCGCACGCGATACACTTCGTCTTGTAGAAGCCTGAGTGACATCCTGAAAAAGAAAATACAAGTATATATGAATAAAAAGATCCGGTGGGACTGTCCTGCCGGATCTTTTTTATGACGGCAGCGTTGTTTAAACAAGTTATACCTAACACTTATAGATATGAATAAATAATCAGTCTAAAATAGATATTTAACTATAGACATATATAGGCTGCTCGTGTAGTATGTATTGAGCTAAATACAATTGTACAAAAGGAGAATGTATACTATGAAAAAGCGTATCATTTATACCGCGGCAGCACTGGCAGCACTTACATTGTCAGCCTGCGGTTCACAGTCCAATACTGCAGCAACACAGGCAGAGACCACTGCAGCGGAAACCACTGCTGCAGAAACCACAAAAGCTGCAGAGGCAGCTTCTGAGGGCGAAACATTAAAAGGAGAGGCCGATGGTTTTGGCGGAACTGTAACTGCAGAACTGACAGTAGCAGACGGTAAGATCACAGATGTTGTTCTGACAGGAGATGGAGAGACACCTACAGTTGGCGGTGCAGCTCTCGACACACTTAAGGAGCAGGTTATCGCTGCAAACGGTCCTGAGATCGATGGCGTTTCCGGAGCAACTGTAACATCTACAGCAGTTAAAAATGCTGTTTCAAAGGCTATGGGAATAGAAGTTGCTGAACCTGAAACAAAGGCTCCTGCAGTTTCAGCTCCTGCAGAGATCGTTCCTGTTGAGGGCGGAATCCAGATGGGACAGATCATCACAGCAGCACATGGTACAAAGTGCTTTACACAGGTTACAGCAGTTGTTAAGGATGACGTTGTAATTGCAGCATACATTGATGATTATCAGTTTGGCGATCCATCAGCAGTAACAGGAGTTCCCAACAGCGCTGATACTGAGAATTTCGGAGCAGGCTTTGCTGAGGGCAATGTTCTTTTCAGCAAGAGAGAGAATGCTGATTATTACAGCAAGAACATGGCTGAGAAGGCAGGCAGCACAGTTCGTATAGATGATAACTTTGATGAGATACAGAAGTTTGCAGTAGGTAAGACTGTAGATGAGCTTCTTGCATACAAGAACGATGATAAAGCAGTTGATGCTGTAAGCGGTGCAACACTTGCTGACACAGGAAACTACCTCGCAGCAATCGGCGAAGCCGGAAAGCTTGCGAAGGATACTCAGGCTGTAGAGTTTAACGGTTCAAGCGAGGACCTCACACTTAATATGGCTATAGGTGCAGCACACGGAAACAAGTGCTTCTCAACAGCAGCAGTTCTTTCAGACGGTGATAATATTATCCTTTCATGGATCGATGATTTCCAGTTTGGCGATGCTTCTCAGGTAGAGGGTGTACCAAACTCTGACGATACTGAAAACTTTGCAGCAGGTTATGCTGATCCTCAGAACGTTCTTTTCTCAAAGCGCGTAAATGCTGACTATTATTCAGATCTGATGAACCAGAAGGCCGGTGCTACAGTTCGCATCGATGAGAACTACAATGCTATCCAGAATCATGTAAACGGAATGAGCATTGCCGATGCTAAGGCACTTTCCGAGAAGGATGATGCAGTTGACGCTGTAAGCGGTGCCACACTTGCTGATACTGCAGGATACATCGGACTTATCGTAGAGGCGGCAAAGTAATAGCCTTCTCTGAATGATATCGCCTTATAATGCTCACGCTATATGATGGTGAAAAACTGACTCGAACATCATGTTCTGTAAAGGCCCGGCTCTGCATCCCCAGGCTGGGCTTTTGCCGTGTTTTGTATATTGATGTGTACAATTGCAGATTATGCTGCAAATTTTGCTTGCATTTCTTCCGGTAAAGTAGTATCGTATATCGAGCGTGCAATTGCTAAAATCAATTATGATTTTGCTTGACATAAAATAACCGGTTGGATATAATTTCTCGGTATGACGAAGGAGGTGTAAATATGTCAATTTGTCCTAAGAATCATTCATCTAAGGCTCGCAGAGATTCAAGAAGAGCTAACTGGAAGATGGGAAAGATGAACCTTGTAAAGTGTTCAAAGTGTGGTGCTCTTGTTATGCCTCACAGAGTCTGCAAGGCTTGCGGATCTTACAACAAGCGTGAGATCGTTAAGGTTGAGGACTGATCTTTACCGGATTAATGAGAGATATTTAACCCTGAAGTGTTATACTTCAGGGTTTTTTCTGTATCGGAATGGAGTTTTTATGAAAAGGTTATTAACGGTGATCATGCTGCTGAGTCTGATGATGATCGGATGTCAGAAGCATTCGCCTATAGTTTATAGCGTGAATAAGTCGGATGAGCTTATACAATACGAATCTGAATCCATTGAGGAATCCAGGTTTATGGAGTCACTTGAGGAGCAGATAAAAATCGAGGAATCCGAAAGTGCGGCCATAGAACAGGCGGCTGTCTGGACGAAAAAGGTGCCGGATAAACCTCCGGTTAAGGTAAAGGGTGTCTATATCAGCTCCAAGGTTGCGGGAGCGGAGAAAATGAAGACGATCGTTGAGCACATTGATGCCACCGAGATCAACGCAGTCGTCATAGATATCCTGGAAGATAAGGGACATATCGAGTACAAGATGGGTGGTGAACTCATCGATTCCATCGGTTCGGTGCAGGAGACCATTCCGGACATCGATGCGCTCATGTCTATGCTGAAGGAGCATAATATTTACGCCATTGCCCGTATAGTGACCTTCAGGGACCCTTTCCTTGAACAGGTTAAGCCGGAGTGGCTGAACCACAATAATGACGGAACGGTATTTCACGATGCCTCCGGTATGACATGGATTAATCCCTATAACCGTGAAGCCTGGGAGTATAAGGTGCAGGTAGCGGAGCAGTGTGCTGACGCGGGTTTTGATGAAATACAGTTTGACTATGTGAGATTCTGTACGGAAAAGGGCATGAACAATGTTACTTACACCGATGAAGAAACCCAGGGCATGGACAAAACAGAGATCATCACTGAATTTATCAAGTTTGCTTCGGACAGACTGGCGGATAAGAACGTGTTTATGTCTGCGGATGTTTTCGGAACCATCATTGGCTCCTATGTTGATACTATTTCTGTAGGACAGGATTATCCGGTTATGGCAAGCGCCGTGGATTATATGTGTCCCATGATCTATCCTTCCCACTACGGAAACGGGAATTTTGGACTGGATGTCCCGGACAGGCATCCTTATGAAGCTATACTTGGCGCCTGCAATGCTTCCAAAAAGGATCTTTTACTGGAGGAGGTTGAGGGCGTGCATCAGGCAAAGGTCCGCCCATGGCTTCAGGGATTTACGGCTTCATATCTTTCAAGTTATCTCCATTATGGGCCTGAAGAGATAAGGCAGGAGATACAGGCGGTCTACGATGCCGGATATGATGAGTGGCTTATATGGAATGCCAACAATGAGTATCAGTGGGATGCGTTTCTCCCGGCGTGATTCTGTTAAGACCCGGGATTGATATCCGGTTATAACAGCTATGCCGGATATTCCTTTGGAAACGTTAAAATCTTTGACGTAAGGATTCTTTCTGTTATAATTAGATTTCGTTGGTATAAGTACCTGCGTTTTATTAAAAGCAGGCAGATATTGACTTTCCGGATTTATGATAAGCCGGGATGCCGGAAGGCAGAAAAGTTACTTCAACATGATTTCACAAGGGGAAATTGGTTATGCAATATAATTTTAAGAAAATCGAGCCTAAGTGGCAGACAAAGTGGAAAGAGGCTGATGCCTTTAAGGCAGTGGATTTTGACAAGCGTCCAAAATGGTACGGACTTGTAGAGTTTCCATATCCGTCAGGAGCGGGAATGCACGTTGGACATATCAAGGCCTATTCAAGTATCGAGGTTCTTGCACGTAAGAGAAGAATGCAGGGCTACAATGTTCTGTTCCCTATGGGATTTGATTCCTTCGGACTTCCTGCGGAGAACTATGCTATCAAGACCAATACACATCCGCACATCATCACAGAGAAGAATATCGATCATTTCAAGGAACAGATGAGACAGGTTGGATTTTCTTTTGACTGGTCAAGAGAGATTGCAACTTCACATGCGGATTACTATAAGTGGACACAGTGGATCTTCCTTCAGCTCTTTAACAAGGGACTTGTATTCAGAGCAAAGACTCTCGTAAACTATTGCCCAAACTGTAAGGTGGTTCTTTCCAACGAAGACTCACAGGGCGGTAAGTGTGATATCTGCCATAGCGATGTAGTTCAGCTTCCAAAGGATGTCTGGTACCTGAAGATCACAAAATATGCAGACAGACTTCTGGATGGTCTTGATGACGTTGAGTATCCTGAAAGCATCAAGCAGCAGCAGGTAAGCTGGATCGGACGTTCCACGGGTGCATTCGTTAACTTCGAGCTTGCGGATGAAAGCAATGGATCTGTTCTCGATAAGCTTGAGATCTATACCACAAGATGCGATACCCTTTACGGAGTAACCTTCATGGTTGTTGCTCCGGAGCATCCTGCCCTTGATAAGTACAAGGACAAGATTACAAACTGGGATGAGGTCCTGAAGTATAGAGAGGACGCTGCAAAGAAGACAGAGTTCCAGCGAACTCAGCTTGTAAAGGATAAGACCGGCGTAAAGATTGCAGGTCTTAAGGCTGTAAATCCTGTTACAGGAAAGCAGATCCCTGTATTTATCGCGGACTATGTAATGATGGGCTATGGAACAGGAGCTATCATGGCTGTTCCTGCTCACGATCAGAGAGACTATGATTTCGCGAAGAAATTCGGCGTAGATATCGTTGAAGTTATAAAGGGCGGAGACATTGAAAAGGAAGCCTATACAGGCGACGGAGAGATGGTTAACTCCGACATCCTTAACGGATTCACAAACAAGAAGGATTCCATCGCAAAGATGCTCACTGTTCTTGAGGAAAAGGGCATCGGACACAAGGGCGTTCAGTACAAGATGAAGGACTGGGCATTCAACCGTCAGCGTTACTGGGGAGAGCCTATTCCTCTTATCCACTGTCCTCAGTGCGGAACTGTCGGTGTTCCTGAGGATCAGCTGCCCCTTACACTTCCGGATGTTGAAAATTTCGAGCCGGGTACTGACGGTCAGTCACCGCTTGCAAAGATTGAAAGCTTCGTAAACTGCACATGCCCTAAGTGCGGCGGTGCAGCAAAGAGAGAGACAGACACCATGCCTCAGTGGGCAGGTTCCTCATGGTATTTCCTGAGATTCTGCGATGCCAACAATGACAAGGCATTTGCCGATGCGGATAAACTTAAGTACTGGCTTCCGGTTGATCATTACAACGGCGGTATGGAGCACGTTACCAGACACCTTCTTTACTCAAGATTCTGGCATCAGTTCCTTTATGACCAGAAGCTGGTTCCTACACCGGAGCCTTATGCAAAGAGATCCTACCAGGGACTTATCCTCGGACCTGACGGAGAGAAGATGTCCAAGTCAAAGGGTAATGTTATCGATCCGCTGAATATCGTTGATTCTTACGGTGCAGATACACTTCGTGCATACGTTCTCTTTATGAGTGACTATACAGCAGCTGCTCCATGGAGCGATGAAGGAGTACGTGGCGTTAAGCGTTTCCTTGACAGAGTTTCCGGACTTACAGATATCGCAACTCTTGACAAGGAGGATGCAGGCCTTGAGTCAAAGCTTCACAAGACTATCAAGAAGGTTTCCGATGATATCGAGCGTATGAAGTTCAATACTGCCATTGCAGCACTGATGACTCTTATCAATGACTTTACAAAGGCAGGTGCCATCACAAAGAATGACCTTATTGTGTTTATAAAGCTCCTTCATCCGTTTGCACCTCATCTTACCGAGGAGATTTATGAGACTCTCGGATGCGAGGGACTTCTTACACTGGCTCAGTGGCCGGAGTATGATGAAGAGAAGACAAAGGATGCAGTCATCAACATGGGTGTTCAGGTTAACGGTAAGGTACGTGGTAATGTTGACATCCCTGCTGAAGCTGACCAGGATGCAGCAGTTGAGGCTGCCAAGGCTGATCCGCAGATCAACAAGTTCCTTGATGGCAAGAACATCGTTAAAGTTATCTTTGTAAAGGGAAAGATACTGAACTTCGTAGTTAAGTAAAATATATGCGAGACAACAGTAAATTTAATTTTGATGAAGAACTGAAAAAACTCCCGGCTTTGCCGGGAGTTTATCTTATGCATGGACCCAAGGACGAAATTATTTACGTCGGCAAGGCGAAGGTCCTTAAAAACCGTGTAAAACAGTATTTTCAGAAGTCCTATAAAAAATCAGCGAAGATCCGGCAGATGGTGAGTCTGGTGGAGAGATTCGAATATATAGTTGTAGACTCCGAGCTTGAAGCCCTGATGCTGGAAAACAATCTCATCAAGGAGCATAAACCCAGATACAATACACTGCTTAAAGATGACAAAACCTATCCCTATATCAAGGTTACCTTTGAACAGTACCCGAGGGTTCTCAAGGTCAGGAAAAGAGCTACGGATAAAGGTAAATATTTCGGCCCCTATGCCTCAAACGATCAGGTAAATGAGGTTATAGACCTTATACGAAGGACTTTCCATATAAGAAACTGTAATAAGGTATTTTCAGAGGATGCACCCCTTGCCAATAAGTGCATGTACTATGACATCCATCAGTGTGACGGGCCCTGCATCGGCAGACAAAGTAAGGCTGATTATAAAATTCAGGTGGATAAGGCCATAGATTTTCTTAACGGAAAGTATGAGGATATCGTGAAGGAACTGCATCGCAAAATGATGAGGGCTTCCGATAATCTGGATTTTGAAACTGCCATGGAAATGAGGGACCTTATTAAGGCCATTGAAGCTGTGCAAAACAGGCAGAAGATTGTTGCCTATGATTCCGGTGACCGGGATATCATAGGTATGAGAAGAGAATTTTCTGACTGTATCGTTCAGATATTCTTCGTCCGGGACGGAAAGATCATAGGAAGAGACCATCAGTTTGTAGACATCGATCAGGAAGAAACCGATGAAGAGATCCTCAACGATTTTATAGAGCAGTATTATAACGGAACGCCTTTTATTCCTCACGAGCTCTGGGTTCAGACGGAGCTCCCCGAAAAAGACATACTTGAACAGTGGCTTAGTCGCGAGAAGGGCAGAAAGGTAAGCATTATCACTCCTCAGATAGGCAAAAAGGAAAAGCTTGTGGAGCTTGCCATCACCAATGCCGGAATTCTCATGAACCGTTACAGACAGCAGTACCGTGAGCAGGATGCAAAATGTGCCAGGGCGGTTAAGGAGCTTCAGGATATCATCGGTCTTGAAAAGCCGCCTATCCGCATCGAGTCCTACGATATTTCAAATACCATGGGAGCTCTTAACGTCGGTTCCATGGTGGTGTATCAGAACGGTAAGCCCAAGAATAATGATTACAGAAAGTTTCGTATCAAATCGGTTCAGGGACCGGATGACTATGCGTCCATGTATGAGATGCTTACCCGCCGCTTTGAACATGGTCTGAGTGAGATGAAGGATAATGCAGTCGCCGGAAAGGATGATTCCATGGGCTCCTTTTCAAATTTCCCGGATCTTATCTGTATGGATGGAGGCAAGGGACAGGTTAATGTCTGCAGGCAGGTGCTTTCGGAGCTTGGCATAACCTCGGTGGAGGTCTGCGGTATGGTTAAGGATGATCATCACAGAACAAGAGCGCTTTTGTATGATGACAGGGAACTGCCTCTTGCTGAAAACAGTGAAGCCTTTAAGCTGCTCACCCGTATTCAGGATGAGGTTCACAGATTTGCCATAACCTATCACCGCTCACTTAGGGAAAAGAGCCAGATAAAGTCATTGCTGGATGATATAAAAGGCGTGGGAGAGGTACGAAAGAAGGCGCTGATGAAACGGTTCGGAGACATTGATCACATAAGAGCCGCGTCCCTGGAGGAGCTTATCGGCTGCCCTTCAATGGATGATCATTCTGCGAGACAGGTGTATGACTTTTTCCACAGAGAGCAGAGTGAGTGTTGAAAAACTGTTCATCTTTCTTACGTAAATCTGTCTAGTATTTAATGAAAATCACAATATACAAAAATTAGTATTGCTGATAAGATGATGTGAGTAAAAATAGGATTTACTTCTTGCCGTTATTGCTTAAGCATTGTGAGATCGTCGGAAGACAGTGGGCGGTGCCTGCAGGGGTGAGAAGTATCATATACATGGAGATAGATTTTATGGCAGACAGATTTGAAGATATGACCGGAAAACGTCCGGCGTCCAGGGCGCGGGGGCAATCCAGGGCCCGGGGGTCACAGCAGAGCGAACGCAGGAGTACATCTTCCCGGGTAAGCTCACAGAATAATACAACAAGAAGTTCAAACAGCCGATATAGCAGAAGACCTGACAGAGAACCAAATTACGGTCTGATTATAGGTACTGCGGTTGCGGCAGTTATACTGGTGGGCGGACTGGTTTTTGCACTTAAGGGCGGACTGGGCGGATCATCAGATTCTTCGATAGAAGAGACTACATATGCTGTGGAGGAAACATTGGACCCTAACAGCGTACATGAGGATGTTTATCTTGACATCAGTTCCTTTGCGGCAGGAGCTCAGCTTTTAAATATCAACGGGATGAATCAGCAGCAGGTTAAGGATGCCATAAAGGCTCAGTATACCTGGAATCTGGTGGTCAACAATACAAATCCCCTGTTAAGTGAGTTCAGTATGCCGGAGCTTTCTTCCGGTGACAGTTCTTCGGAGACTGCAGCTGAGGCAGGGATACAGGCTGACAATGATGGAAGTGAGCAGACTGTTGAGGTTGAGAATCCGTATTCATCCATAACCATAAGACCTGAGGCATCAAGCTTTGCGGTGCCGGATCTTATAGAGGTGAACCTTGATGAGATGATCGCACAGATTTTTGAAGACATTAAGTCAAAGGAGACTCAGGAAACCGAGGAGAGTTCTTCCGAAGATGAGTCAGAGAGCAGCACGGAGACGGAAAGTGTTGTAACTGCGGATTATGCATTGGCACTTCCGGATTTTAAGTCCCAGATAAATGACTACATGTCACAGCTTGCCACTGTGTGGAAGATGAATCCCAAAAATGGTGACATAACTTCCTATGACCGTGACACAGGAGAGTTTGTTTTCGGAGGTTCTGTTGACGGTTATGAGCTTAATGCTGAGACTACTGCTGCCAAAGTCATGGAGGCCATAAATAATCACAATTACTCATCTCAGATTGATGCGGACGGAAAAACAGTTTCGGCTTCTCTGGATTCGATTAAGGATAAGTACAAGATCATCGGATCCTTCACTACCAAGACTACTTCCAATTCCATCCGTAACGGGAACATCAAGCATGCGGCCGCAGCCATAAACGGTACCGTTCTCCAGCCGGGAGAGGAATTCTCTTTCAATCAGACTGTGGGACAGCGCACAGAGGAAAAGGGCTACGGCGGAGCACCGGCTTATAATGAAGGTGAGGTTGTTACCGAGGTCGGCGGAGGTGTGTGCCAGGTATCATCCACACTTTACAATGCTGTTTTCCGCGCCGGACTTACCACAACCTACAGAAGATCACACACCTTTGCACCTACATATGTTACCCCGGGAACAGATGCTACGGTTTCCTGGCCGGGACCTGATTATAAGTTTGTTAATGATTCAGATCACGCCATAGGAATCCGTACCTGGTATTCGGATCAGACCATGAATGCTCAGATTTACGGAGTAAGGGTTCTTCCTGAGGGAGTATCATGGGAACTTGTTTCGGAGAAGGCCATGGATCTCCCTGTACCTGATCCTGTTATCATTACTGAGGGAACAGAGTCAGAGGGTAGTGCCGGATCGGAATGGCAGGCATACAAGGTTATTCACAAGGCAGACGGAACTACAGAAAAGGTCAAGGATCACTACACACATTACAGTGGTCATACACCTAAGAAGTATTCTCCTGAGATTGCAGCGTCTATTGCTGCAGAACAGGCCGCGGCAGCGGGTCTGACAGCTGCTACCGATGAAAACGGCCAGGCTGTAGTTGAGACACCGGCGGGTGAATCCGGAGACAGTACCGAGTCCACGGAGCATGAAGCGGTCGAGAGACCTGAGGATAACAGTGAGCCCGAAGAGGAAAATGAGCCTGTGCATGAGGCACCGTCTGCTCCCGCTCCGGAAACAAATGCCGAAACCGTTCATGAATATATAGAGGGTCCGGTTCCTGTATTGGGAGATTCTTTGAATGAAGGACTTATCGAGGAAGGCCCCGTAGTGGGTGGCTGAAAAAGTCAATAATTATAATTATCAAAAACCGCATGTCTATATGGTGGACATGCGGTTTTTCCAATATATTTCAAACGCCTCTGGAAAAGAGGAGGTCACGGATCCGGCATATGTCGGAAGCATTTGGGGAGACTGATACTACAGGGCTGAGGTGAAATTATTTTTTTGGCAGAATGTAACGGATATTGTTTTTGATTTTGTACAATATATACTATAGTAATTCACTGGGAATTGCCTCTTTTATGCATTTTTCTTGTATTTTTTCATGTACGAGGCCCTATTTCTTTGCATTTTACGGCGGAAATGCTATAATTTCCTACAGTATGATATCCTTTTTATTAAGGTTCATATAATAAAATCACATTCATGTAACGATTCATTTTTTAGGAGGAATTCTTATGGCAAGAAAAATGAAAACCATGGATGGTAATCAGGCTGCTGCACATGCATCATATGCATTTACAGAAGTAGCCGCCATCTTCCCCATCACCCCTTCATCAGTTATGCCGGAGCATGTTGATGAGTGGGCAACAGAAGGCAGAAAGAACATTCTCGGCGAGACCGTTCAGGTAACTGAGATGCAGTCTGAGGCCGGTGCTGCAGGTGCAGTTCACGGATCACTCGCTGCAGGTGCTCTTACAACTACCTTCACAGCTTCTCAGGGTCTTCTTCTTATGATCCCTGATATCTACAAGGTTGCCGGTGAGCAGCTTCCAGGCGTATTTGATGTATCTGCCCGTGCACTTGCATCTCACGCGCTTTCCATCTTTGGTGATCATTCTGACGTTATGGCATGCCGCCAGACCGGTGCTGCTATGCTTTGCGAGTCTTCCGTACAGGAAGTTATGGACCTTACACCTGTAGCACACCTTGCTGCACTTAAGGGACGCATTCCTTTCATCAATTTCTTTGATGGTTTCAGAACTTCTCACGAAATCCAGAAGATCGAAGAGTGGGATTATGAAGATATTAAGGATATGGTTGACTGGGAGTACATCGACGAGTTCAGAGCTCGCGCACTTAACCCTAACCATCCTGTAGAGAGAGGTTCAGCTCAGAACCCTGATATCTTCTTCCAGGCACGTGAGGCATCTAACCCTTACTACGATGCACTTCCTGCAATTGTTCAGGAGTACATGGACAAGGTTAATGCTAAGATCGGTACAGACTATAAGCTTTTCAATTACTATGGTGCAGCTGATGCTGAGCATGTAATCGTTGCTATGGGTTCTGTAAACGATACTATCGAGGAGACTATCGATTACCTTACAGCCAAGGGAGAGAAGGTTGGTGTTGTTAAGGTTAGACTTTACAGACCATTCTGCACAGACGCTCTTCTTAAGGCTATCCCTGAGACTGTTAAGAAGATCACTGTTCTTGACAGAACAAAGGAGCCGGGATCAATCGGTGAGCCGCTTTACCTTGATGTTGTTGCAGCTCTTCAGGGCAGCAAGTTCAAGGATGTTACAGTATTCTCAGGACGTTATGGTCTTGGTTCAAAGGATACAACTCCTGCACAGATCGTTGCAGTTTATAAGAATACAGAGAAGAAGAGATTTACAATCGGTATCAACGATGATGTAACATATCTTTCTCTTCCTATCGGACCGGCTCTTGATACAACACCGGAAGGAACAGTTAACTGTAAGTTCTGGGGTCTCGGCGCTGACGGTACAGTAGGTGCCAACAAGAACTCTATCAAGATCATCGGTGACAATACGGATATGTACGCTCAGGCTTACTTTGATTATGATTCAAAGAAGTCCGGCGGTGTTACTATGTCTCACCTGAGATTTGGTAAGAAGCCTATCAAGTCAACATACCTCATCAAGAGAGCAAACTTCGTTGCCTGCCACAACCCTGCATACATGACAAAGTTCAACATGGTACAGGAGCTTGTTGATGGTGGTACATTCCTCCTTAACTGCGTATGGAGCAAGGATGAGATCGCTGATCATATCCCGGGCCAGGTTAAGAAGTACATGTATGATCACAAGATCAACTTCTACATCATTAATGGTGTAAAGATCGGTATCGAGACAGGCATGGGTCCTACCCGTATCAATACAATCCTTCAGTCAGCATTCTTCACACTGACAGGTATCATTCCTCCTGCAGAGGCTAACAAGCTTATGAAGGATGCAGCTCAGAAGACATACGGCCGTAAGGGTGAGGATGTCGTTAAGAAGAACTGG
>JAGAXP010000028.1 GCA_017940955.1 Oribacterium sp. | reverse complement strand
TAAGGATTTCTTTTTCAGATTGCCTGAATATATGCAGGATGCTCTAACAAGTGATTACAAAGTGGCGTAATTGTATTTTTATAGTCTAGAATATAGAGTTTTCAAGGTACGATACCCACTATTTATGTGGGAAGTTTAAGTGACTAGATATCGCTAAAACAACATTCATATTTCTAGTCACCCAAAAATTCCTAAGAACCGATGATATATAAGCCTTATGCGGTAAAAATGGGTGGTTGTAAAAGAATCCGTTTTGAGTATGAATCCGGCTTTAATAAACATCCAATAAAAATCAAACTGCAATTGCATTTTAAAGTGCAAATATGCGTATGGCGGTTACCGCCACAAGAAAATTTTGGGGCTAAAAAAAATTCATTATTAGCACCCCAAAATCATGGTTATCCGAGATATCCCCTCTCATAATATTTTTAGAAACAACTATGGAGGTACGAAATGACCACTCAGACTATTATCAATACAAAATACGAGCACGACGGAAGGGTGTTCTACGAACTGGATGGGAAGCTCTATCTGTTCGACTGCATGGGAATCCATTATCTTTCTCCTGCATCTCCTCAGGCCAACGGTATATTCTATTCTAACGAAGAATACATTAAGGAGGATCCGGAGGGATTGATAGAGAAGATTAACTCTGCATCCAACAAAAGAAAGAATGACCAACTTAGAACTAATGAGAACGAAAATAACAGGACATTGGTGCAGGATTTAGAAGAAATGATCGATTGCATAGAATCACCTAAGTCCATTGCGGCATCTGATTCCAAAAAGCTCACAGAACACTCACACTTCAGCCAGACATTCCCACGAAAAGAATTAATTGAGGATTTTGAAATTCTGGACAAAGATGTATTTAAGCCAGTGGAAACAAAGAGTGCCGAAGAAAAACCATTAAATCGACTCGTAGAGTTCGTTAATAACACCAAGAACAATCTTCAGCTTCAGGTAAAGTAAACAGGAGAAAATATGCAGAATTTATTTTTAAGCTCGGTTATGACGGTGTTTTCAATCAAAACACTTATTGCCGGAATGACAGAAGTAACAAGAGAAAAGGAAGAGACAGGCTGTGGCGATATCGTAAGTGGGATAGTGAAAGCCTATCACGGTATCTTTGGCTTGGTATTGGCAGTGCCGATCTTCTTCGGATTCTTCCATAACGTGTATGCGTTCATGCCGGTAGCGCTTTATGTAGTAAGTCTGTATTTCTTTGGACAAAAAGTAACAGTTAACAGAAAAGCAAGCCGAAAAGTAAAGAAAGAAAAAAGAAGAAGCAGTGAACGAGATTAAAAACAAGAATGACCGCGAAAAAGAAGTCGGAATTAGGTATAATCTTTTCGAGAATCAATCTTTTGGGAGGTATGTAGATGAGTTCAAAAGAACAACAGGAATTAAAAGACCTTTTGAAGACAGACCCAAGATTCTTTTTTGAACAGGAATTTTTTTGCAAGATGTATCTGGATAATCCGGATAAGACAATAAAGACATTAATAGACCTAAGGGAGGCAGGCGGTGTTTTCATTCTGATGCGAAACCTTTATGAGAAAACAGGAATGGAGTTTCCGTACTTCGAAGAACAGTTTCGTATGACATTCAATGACCATGAGGACTACGGCATCAGTACCGTGAATATCCTTATGCCACCTACGGAAAAAGACTTTCACTCAAAAAACATAATCCTTCTCCGAACAACGATTAAGGGCAGAATGCCGATGTACGTGAGAGCCTTTAATCCATTCTGCGAACTGTACAAGGCAGAATATCTTGCATCATTCTCAAACGGTGTGTATCGCAAGTTCGGTTCATTTGCTCTTGATGAAGAGCGAAGCGCCGTAGACTACTATAAATCATATATAGAGGAAGATACACCTGACATAACATTGGAATTTCAGTAAAGAAAAACACGAAAGATGTACTGAATAATAATCAAAAACAAATATAAAAAGAGTCTCCGGATCATCATGATTTGATACCGTGAGACTCTTTTGTTGGAAATTATGTATCACAAATTGATAACCATATTGTTAATAAACCCGAATGTTTTAGGCGCTACAATGGCTAATTCAGCCGGATGGTTTACATAAGCCGCAAAGGACCCTGCAAAATACTCGCACTGATCCTGCGCTTCATAGTTGGATACAAGATAATTACCTGCTCGTTCTTCATGATAGATAGCCTTAAAATCCTCTAACTCCGAACGGGAACGGATGCCGCCCCTTGCATATTTAAAAAAGTGCCCATTATAATTCAGTTCTGCCTTCTCCGATCCGATATCCTCAAAGACATAATCATCAAGGAAAAGTGCCATCTCATGGATAAGCGTACCGGCACCATCATCATTTGTATTAGTTAGGATCAGACACCCCTGTCCCTCGGCACCTGCGTATATACCGAGGAGCTGAGAATACTCTGGCTCATACCCATCAAAGAAAGTAATGTAGTTGCCAAGACTTTCAAAACGTGCGGTAACATTGCCTGGTAACTTATTGTATTCAGCTCTTACAGCATCCTTCTGGTGTGATGTCACAGGAACATCGAAGTCCTGAAAAAGCACATCGGCATAAGATGGAGTTGCCATTAGAAATGTGGCCACTGTCAGTGACAGGATAGTCTTTACAGTCTTGTTTTTCATCGCCAAATGCCTCTCTTAAAGAAAATCCCCGGGCACATACAACGAGGGGCAGTTCAGCTGATTCATAACAATAATATACTATAAATACACGATGTTTTATACGTTTCAGATAATCAAACATATCAGATTTTTGCGACAGCGGATTTAGTGGAATTAATTTCCAAAAGCAAAAAGGCATATTATAATGTGTGCGAAGGGTGACTTAAATAGTTGCCACTAAAAATATGATGAATCCGCCCTCTATATCAAATATCGTTCCCCATAATTTATGTGTAAATCGAAAAAAGGTATTCGGAGCGTTCGCGTTTTGCGAAAGGAGGAAAGAAATATGGGAAACATGCCGATGCCAAACGAGCAGTTCGTCGCAATGCTTAATGACGTCTTTTTAAAGATATGGAAACCATTCCAAAAAGAGACAGAGCTGAACAAAGAGGACTATGCCAGGCTGCTTAGTATAGTTGACGAGATCATCGATAAATATAAAAACTATACATATACAGCCAATAATGGTGAGGTCAAATCATACGTAGAAGACTACGCACTTGATGCAATGACCATTGTGATGGCAAATGAGAAAGAGAAAATCAAAGAACAACAAAGGCTTCTAGATATTCTCAACGGAATTGCATGACGTGATTAAAGGGGACTACGATATTCGTGGTTCCTTTTTTTGTGGCATTGTCTCTGTAAATCGTTATAAATAATCAGCCAGAAAACCCATGACCTTTTGGCCGTGGGATGAATGGCGTCGCTTTTGGAAACGTAAAACCGGCTTCTTTTTGCACTTGAAAAAGTCACGGACTTGCTGTACTATAAGTTATACGAAAAAGACAACCAAACAACAAGCAGGTAGATAATAAAATGAAGAAAAAATCGACTAAGGAACTACTGGCAGATTCCTTTTTGGAATTGGCAGAAAAAGTACCGATAAACAAGATAACCATCGCAAATATAGCGGAGAACTGTGAGGTGACACAGCCTACCTTCTATCGTTACTTCAAAGATAAGTACGATATGATCGCATGGATCTATGCCAGACAGGCTGGCGAATTTATAGGGAAAATTGGTGAAAAAGGATACCTGTGGAAAGATACTCTTCTGGATGGTATGCGGTTTTATGATGAGAACCGAAAATTCATGGTGAATGCACTGAAGCACACAAGTGGAAGAGATTCATTTCTATTCCAGATGTCTGACATGAACATCCGGTTTATAGAAAATGAGATCAGAGAAAAACTTGGCGTCAGCGAATGTCCGAAGGATCTGTCTGCCGTTGTGAAGATGTTTTGTTATGGGACAAATCAGTTCCTCTATGACTGGCTTACGGAAAGATCCGACTTGTCCTACAAGCAGGTGGCAGATCTGATGGAAAGAAGCATTCCGGAGGTGCTGAGACCCTTTCTTTGTGAGTGAGCGGCATCAATAACTTTATAATTTCATCGATTTATAAAACGGCGTTATAAACGGAAAGGATTATAATGTGACTTAAAACAGACCTTCGGTTAACATGTAGTTGTGCGCAACAAGCGAAAGGCAATAGCCGCTAATTATGATTTGGAGGTATATTATTATGACGCTCGATGAAAAGATCAAGATGCTTAACGATTATGCAATCGCATGGTATTCCAGCTCACAGGCAGATTACATTCATGAAGCTGCTTTCCGCGCGCAGGGGTTCGGAAAGTTTGCTGACCGCTGCAAGGAAGAAGGGGACGAGGAACTGGAAGAAGCCAGAAACTGCACGAAAAGGGTGATCGAACTCGGCGGACAGCCGGTGTTCGGATGCATCGAACAGCCGATTTTCTGTGAGATCAAAGATCTCCTGAAGGATTGGGACGATGGCTTCAAGGAACAGAAGGGCGTGGAAGAACTCGAAAAGATCGCAGCCTCTCTGACGGATGATTCCATTACCAGAAAGCTGGTGGAAAGCTTTGTAGAGTGCGAGGCAGAGCACAGAGCGTGGGTAGCACAGCATATAGGTATTATCGAAAAGATCGGTTACGAAAACTATCTGATCGAGCAGCTGGGTTAATAAGCAGGAGGTACTGCCATGAGTGGAATTGAGAGAGTTTATCAGTTTTTGGATGAGGCAAACACCTATTATCTGGCAACAGTAGAAGGAGACCAGCCGAGAGTCCGGGCATTCGGTACGGTACTTCTGTATGATGGGAAACTGTATATACAGACCGGCAAGATAAAGCCTGTTTCAAAACAGATCGCGGCAAATCCGAAGGTTGAGATCTGCGCGTTCAAAGGCGGAAAATGGGTACGCATCACAGGCGAACTTGTGAATGACGATAATCATGATGTAAAAGTCGCCATGCTTGAAAAGATGCCTTCTCTGAAAGCTATGTACAGCGCGGATGATGATAACATGCAGATGCTCTACTTTAAGAGTGCCACGGCAACATTCAGTTCCTTTACCGAGGAACCGGAAACCATCACGATATAAGGAGGGCAGCCATGAACGAGAAAGAGATCATCCTTGAGGCAATGAAGAAAGCCGGAGAGCCGCTAAACGCAGGCAAAGTCGCAGAGCTGACCGGATTGGACAGGAAAGTTGTAGACAAGGCTTTCGCTGCTATGAAGAAGGAAGGTTCCATCGTTTCACCGGTCAGGTGCAAATGGGAGCCGGCAGAAAAGTAAAACAGTAATGACAAGGCTGACGCTGCGGCAATGCGCGCCAGCCTTTTTGCAAAGAGAAACAGACTTTGGAGTAATACAATGGCTGATACAAAGACAATGAGGCTTGATGAAGTCCCGCGCCTTGACGATCAGTTCTGTTTTCCGCTCTATGCCTGCGCGAAAGAAGTGGTCAGGCAGTACAGAAAACCTCTTGAAGCATTAAATCTGACCTATACCCAGTATCTTGTGATGATGGTGCTCTGGGAACACGGCGGCATGACGGAAGGGCAACTTGGCAGGAAAGTTTATCTTGATTCAGGGACGCTGGCGCCTCTCTTAAAAAGGATGGAGAGAACGGGACTGATTAACAGGATCAAGCCGGACGGAAATGTGCGAAAACTATATGTTACGCTGACGCAGGAGGGACGGGATCTGAAAGAAAAAGCAAAGAGTGTGCCGGGGGAGATCCAAAATTGTTTACCCCTGCCGCAGGAGGATCTTTTGGTGCTCCGTGAACTGTTGAACCACCTGCTTGTCAGCATGGAAAAGAATATGTAGGAGGGAACAAAGAATGTTGGAGATTGGCAGTAAAGCGCCGGAGTTTTCACTTCCGGATCAAAACGGAGAAGTACATACTCTGTCGGATTATAAAGGAAAGAAAGTGATCCTGTATTTCTATCCGAAGGATATGACCGGAGGCTGCACCAGCCAGGCGTGTAATTTTCGGGACCGTTATCCGCAGATACAGGAAAAAGGTGCAGTCGTACTTGGCGTAAGCAAGGACAGCGTGGAATCCCACAAGCGGTTTGAGGAAAAGCATGGTCTGCCGTTCCCTCTGCTTGCTGACGAGTCGCTGGAAGTGATTACAGCCTACGATGTCCTGAAACCGGGCAAGGACGGAAAACCCACCAAAAGCCTGATTCGTTCCACTTATCTGATCGATGAAGATGGGATGATCGTCCAGGCGATCGGTGGCGTGAAGCCAAAGGAAAATGCTGATCAGATGTTGGAAATGTTGGGTTAAGGGAGAAATGGGATGCACTTTACAGAAACAATATATCGCAGCCCTTATTGGCCTACCTATCCACTTTTGCAGGTGACGCAGGGCTGTACACACAATAAATGTAAGTTTTGTACGATGTATGCGGGAGTCTCCTTCCGTATGCAGCCGATGGAGTGGATTGAGGAGGACTTACGGGAACTGGCTGAAACAGTGCCGGAGGCGAGAACGATACAGCTCCTGTCTGCCAATCCTCTCTGCATGACATATGATAAACTTGCGCCAATTCTGGAAATGATCCGGCACTATCTGCCGAAGATGGAGCATATCTATACGGTAGGCCGGGTCACAGATGTGAGAAACAAGACCGTGGAACAGCTTCGCTCTTTAAGAGATCTGGGCATGAGCGAGATTTCCCTGGGCGTTGAAAGTGGCGATGACTGGACTCTTGAACGGATCAACAAAGGTTATCAGGCTAAAGACATTCTGGAACAGTGCCATAGACTGGATGAGGCCGGCATTGCGTATTGGATGACATTCCTCAATGGTGTGGCTGGGAAAGAACACAGTCATGAACATGCTGTTAACTCAGCTCTGATCTTTAATCAGTGCCATCCGATGGTCGTGGGAACGGGAGGACTGACGCTGTTTCCCGGCACTCCCCTTTTGGAAGAAGCAGAGCGCGGCGAGTTTACGCCGCTATCAGAGAAGGAAATGCTTGAAGAATTGAAGACTTTTGCTGAGATACTGGACCGGGACTGCGGATTCATCACGCATCATACGATCTCCGGGGTCAACCTGACCGGGCCGGATTTCCTTGGAAGGAAAGAAGAGATTATTGAAGCGCTTGATAATGAGATCAGGCACGGAAACCTTGATAGGATGGCAGCGATCAGAAGGAATAAGCAGACATTGTAGGAGGACGGCAGATGACGATATGCTATTTTACGGCAACAGGAAACTGCCTATATGTAGCTAAAAGGATCGGCGGTGTGCTGTTGTCCATTCCTCAGCTGATGAGGAAGGACGAAATAGAAATATCAGATGAAGCAGTAGGAATCGTCTGTCCGGTATATAACGCTGAGATGCCGATGATGGTCAGAGCGTTTATGAAGAAGGCGAAAATTGAAACGGACTATTTCTTCTTCATCTACACTTATGGCGCAGGGTTCGGAGAGGCTTATGCCCATGCGAAACTGACGGCGCAGGAGGCTGGGCTCACACTCAGTTATGTGAATGCCGTTCAGATGGTAGATAATTTTATCCCGTACTTTGATATGCAGGAGCAGATCGATACACTGCCGAAGAAGAATGTGGAAGGACAGCTTGAAATCGTTTGTGCTGATATTGCCGCCCGGAAGACTAAAGAAGTCAAGATCACGCCTATCACAAAGGAACAGATGGCAACGTACCGCAAGATGTTGGCGGACAAGTGGCTGAGGAAGGATACTGCACTTTCGTATACCGTAAATGAAAGCTGTATTCACTGTGGTATCTGTGCGAAGGTCTGTCCTGCAAATAACATCACTGTCACAGAGGATGAAGTGAAATTCTCTGATCATTGCGAGGTGTGCTACGCCTGTCTGCACAACTGTCCGCAAAGTGCGATTCATATGAAACTAGAAGCCGGGACAACACATTTCCGTAATGGATCTGTGACGCTGAATGATATCATCGAATCAAACGAGTAAGGAGAAATGCGAATGAGTGAAAGAATCGTTGCGGTCAACGCAGGACCGAGAAAAGGGTGGAACACAGACACGCTGATTGATGAAGCGATAAAGGGTGCCGAATCTGCCGGAGCAGAGGTGGAAAAATTCGATCTTTTCAAGCTGGAAAGATATACCGGATGTATTTCCTGCTTTGGGTGTAAGAGAGAAAAGAATAAAGGTCATTGCATTTGCAGAGATGGTCTTACTCCGGTGCTCAACGCAATCCGGGAAGCGGATGGCCTGATCATCGGATCTCCGAATTATCTTGGTGAGATGACGGCATCTTTCCGTGCACTCTATGAACGACTGATCTTTCAGAACCTGACCTATAATGCTGAAACGCCATGCTGCAATCAGAATGTGCTCCCGGTGCTTTTGATCATGACCAGCAATGCGCCGGATTATGGCTATCAGGCACTTTTGAATAATTACCAGCAGACAATGAGCAGGTTTGTCGGACCGACGGAAGTTTTTGTCAGCGGCGAGACCTTACAGCTGAAGGACTATTCCAAACTGGACTGGGAATGGTCAATATTTGATCCGGAGGCAAAGAGGATACGACATGAGACGATTTTCCCGCAGGAGTGCCAAAAGGCATATGAACTAGGAGCAGCATTAACAAACAAGGTGAAGGAGGATTGAAATGGAGATCAAGGCAGTTAAATTCAGGACAGGCGGCTTTTATGCTCAGCCGTTTGTATTCGGTGGTGAAGAAGGAGCAGAGAAATTTGATCCGAAGGTCAGGTATCGTGGTAGCCTTCAGAATTATCTGATTGATACCGGTGATGAAGTGATCCTTGTGGATACGGGGCTCCCGGCGGGCACTCCGGAAGAGGTGCCGGACGAGAACAGCACCCTGTATACAGGAAAAGACATCTGCAGTTATATGGAGGCATTTACAGCTTTGGGATACAAACCGGAGCAGGTAACGAAGATCCTTCTTACACACAAGCATGGTGATCATTCCGACGAGCTAAGATCGTTCCCGAATGCGAAGATTTATGTGAATGCAGATGAGCTTTCAGCCGAAGAACTGCAGGGCGTAGATAATCTTGTTCCTGTAAGTTTTACGGATGGGGCTTATTACAATTTCCCTGAGAGCCAGAAGATACAGGATGGTATCTATTTCATTAAAGCGAAAGGCCATACAAACGGAAACAGCCTTGTGATCGTAGAAAATGAAGGTCTGTTCTATATGTTTGAGGCGGACATCACATATGTGGATGAAGCCCTTTATGAAAACAAGCTCTCTGTAGTTTATGACGATCTTCCGGCAGCCCGTGAAGCGCTTGACAGAGTGCGAGAGTTTGTTCGCAATCATCCGACTGTTTATATGGGAACACATACACCGCAGGGATATGAGAATCTGGAAGCAAAGCGAGTGATGGATCTGGATAATCCGGTGCCGACAGTGTTTGCGGAGGTGGATTTCAGCAAGGCTGAAAGCTCAGGCAAATATGTATGCTCCATCTGCGGATATTTATATGATCCTGCGGAGCATGATGGAGTGGCATTCGAGGACCTGCCGAGAGACTTCCAGTGCCCGAGGTGTAAGCAGGGGAAGGATAAATTTAGCAAGGCATAACAAAGGAGGAAATCGAGATGGCAGAAAATGATAAGAAAGATGCAGTGAGTCTGGGAGACGGACGGTATAAGTGCCCCTGTGGATATATCTACGATCCTGAGAAGGGCGATCCGAAACAGGATATCCCAGCCGGGACAAAGTTCGAGGATCTACCGGATGATTGGAAATGTCCGAGATGCAAGAGGAAGAAAGAAAAATTCAAGGCTTTGTAAGACCTGTTCATATAGTTTCGTAACAAAATATTTTGGAGGCTTGCTGATAGCGGGCCTCTTTTTTTGGCCTTGCAGAAATGAAAGAAATAGGGTACTATAAGTTATACGAAAAAGATAACCAATTATTAGCCACAGGTGGATGTTATGGTAAGGAATAATATTGAAGTCGATGTAAAGGTCAAATGTATAGAGCAGGGCAAGACACAGGTGAAGGTGGCAGAAGAGATTGACACTACCAAGGCATATGTGAACCGGGTTATCAAGAAACCGGATGGAGTTGTGAATAGGACTTTTGTGCGGATGATGGAAGCGCTGGGGTATGATATTGAGCTTCACTATGTGAAGAGAGAAGAATGATTTGTGTCAACAGTGTTGTCACTAAATGTGATTTCACGGGAAAAGATTTTGGTTCCAAATAGGAAGATCAAAGAAAGGCTATGAGGCCACGGTTTGTGACCTCAAATACAGAAATGTTTAGCCAGTTAGAAAACTTATGAGGTGCTGAGAAAAATTTTTTCAAAAATTTGATTGTCCCTATTGACAATACGCTGACGAGGTACATCGTTCGATATATAAGAAGTATCAGGCAATTTTTGATTATTTTGATGCCATGCTCTTGGGCATGACCGCAACGCCCAAGAATGAAATTGATAGAAATACTTATGGAGTGTTTGAGTGCCTTGTAGCTAGAACTATTCTTTAACAATGAATAGTTCTTCTCATACTTAAGAAACTTGCCTTCCGCGAAGTAATACTGGCGCACATTGTAAATGGCTTCATTGGTCAGTTTTTTTGCAGTATGGCAAAGTTCTTTTATAGAACAGTAGTCATCTTTAGAGAGATTCTTCACCTGTTGTTTAATGGTTAGATACATACAGTTTTTTCCTTTCGTAAGACTCGGATCACTCCTGTATATATATGATAGCACATTATGTGTCATATTCATGGTGGCACTCTGGATATTTTACATTTCTAAAAGTGACGCCATTCATTCCACGACCTAAAGGTCATGGGTTTTCTGGCTGATTACTTATAAAAAAGAAACACGAAAACAAGTAATGATTAGTATGAAAAATAAGACCTATGATATACTTGAGCTCATGATTTGCGGTCTCTTTTTTAGCAAATGAGCCAGATATAAGTTATTTTTAGTAGAAGAAATCTTGTAGATTTATAATTGGGGTGTCATGAATAAGAAACGATTACATATCATAGGAATTACAGCGATCATCGTATGTCTTATTTGTTTTTTGTTAATATATATCAGATTTTCTCCAAAGCCGGATCCTAATGGACAGAAAGCATATACACTTGAAGTATCGGATGGGAACGAAAGTATTCATTACTCCGGGAACACCGATGCAGAATATCTGTCAGGATTAATGGATGATTTAAAAAACACGGTAGATTTTACATATGAAAGTTCTACTAGCGATTATGGAATGTATATCTCTTCAGTTAATGGTTTAAAAGCCGATGATACTAAGAAAACCTATTGGGCAATATATGTGAATGGTGAGTACGGTCAGTACGGAGCAGATTCACAGCCTGTAAATGATGGGGATGAATATGCCCTTAAGCTTGAGAGTTATGCGTAAAAACGTATTATCAGTAAAAGATGTAGCATATATGGGGATTTCACTCTCGCAATACTGGAAACCTCGAAACTTGCTCTTGATTTCCTGCCAAATGTTGAAGTCGTAACGTTTCTTTTTATTGTATATACACTCTTTTTCGGCAGAAAAACCCTGCTTATTGCCTTTGGATTTACAGCTATTGAATGCTTTCTTAAGGGAGTTAATGTATGGTCGCTTATGTATCTGTACATATGGCCACTGTTGATCATAATTGTATTCCATGCAAACAGGAAGAATGCAGATTATGTGTTCTATTGTATATTATCAGGGATTTTCGGATTGTTTTTCGGGATGTTCTGTTCTATTCCATATCTGTTTATAGGTGGATGGAGCATGGCTGTGACATGGTGGATTGCCGGAATACCATACGATATCATCCATTGTGTTAGTAACGTTTTCCTAACTCTGATACTATTTAAACCTCTTTTTGACGTACTCCCACGGATAAATCCGTGGAATTCTCACTTAGATTCACCCGATTCCACCTGACCATATAGGGCAGGATATGACCGGTTATTTCAGTGTTTACCCGAGAATTCGATACGCGTGTACCTACTTTCCAAAAGGATGGTCTACGTCTGGACCATTAAAAAAATAT
>JAGAXP010000255.1 GCA_017940955.1 Oribacterium sp. | reverse complement strand
AGTCAATCGAGTCCTTTTTCTGATATGACCTAAAATTGCATTATGGGACATTAGGTCAAACATGAGTACTTATCATGTTGACTGCAAATACAGAAAACAGCAAAGAAGTCAACCAGCGGTACCGAATTGTCCTAAAAACCTGATTAACTTTGTTCTTCATTAAACAAGGGTCGGCTGAATTGTTACCTTCAATGGTATTTTATGTGTCGGAAATACAATAAACACTGTACCAGTGTTATTGAAGTGCCTTGAGTGCTCGCTGGCCGATGTCTTTTCGCATGTGCATGTCCTGGAAAGAGACTTTAGCGGCACTTGTGTAGGCCTTGTCAATGGCTTCCTTGAGAGTTGGTGCAGTTTCAACAACGCCGAGGACACGGCCGCCGTGGGTGTAGAGCTTTCCGTCTTTTAAGTCGGCTCCTGCGACGAAGACATTATCCACTTCGTCAATGCCGGTGATCTCGTAGCCTGACTTGTAGGAAAGAGGATATCCGCCTGATGCCTCAACGATGCAGCAGGCAGCGCCGGACTTCCATTTGACTTCAGTTTCGGCGAGGGTGCCGTTGGTTGTGGCCTGCATGATGGTGAGGAGATCGGAATCCAGAAGCGGAAGTACAACCTGAGTCTCGGGATCTCCGAAACGGCAGTTGTATTCGATGACCTTGGGACCATCCTTCGTGATCATGAGACCGAAGTAGAGACAGCCCTTGAAGGTTCTGCCTTCCTTGTTCATGGCCTCGATGGTAGGCTTGAAAATCTTTTCCATGCACTCTGCTGCTACTTCATCTGTGTAGTAAGGATTCGGTGCGATGGTGCCCATGCCTCCGGTGTTGAGACCCTCGTCATTGTCATTTATACGCTTGTGATCCATGGATGAGATCATGGGAACCACAACCTTGCCGTCGGTGAAGCTGAGTACGGAAACCTCAGGTCCTTCAAGAAACTCCTCGATAACTATCTGGTCACCGGAAGCTCCGAACTTCTTCTCTTCCATGATGGTCTTGATACCATCGAGAGCCTCTTCACGGGTCATTGCTATGATAACACCCTTTCCGAGTGCGAGACCGTCAGCCTTTATGACTGTAGGTATCGGACAGGTCTTAACGTACTCTTCTGCCTTCTCGATGTCATTGAAAACCTCGTAAGCGGCAGTAGGAATGTTGTACTTTTTCATAAGGTTCTTGGAGAATACCTTTGATCCCTCGATGATGGCAGCCTTGGCTTCAGGTCCGAAAGCAGGGATTCCTGCCTCCTTGAGAGCATCAACAGTGCCGGCAACAAGTGGATCATCCGGAGCAACAACCACATAGTCAAGTGCCTTTGACTTGCAGAAATCAACAACGGCAGCCACATCAGTTGCCTTTATATCAGGAACACACTCTGCGTCCTTTGCGATACCGCCGTTTCCGGGAATCGCAAAAATCTTCTCGATAGAAGCATTCTTTTTTAATGTCTTAATGATGGCGTGCTCACGACCGCCGCCACCTACAACACCAATTTTCATAATTTACCTCCGAAGTCATATACATGAGTCTGTTATATTCGATATGTGTATGACTCAATATTATATTAAATAATAGTGTTAGAAATGTGAGAGAAAATGCTGAGGGTGGGTGCCAAGGCTTGCGAGTTGAAAGAACAGACTGTCTGTCATGTGCGTACAGGGCGCACGTCAGTGCGAACTGTACGCACATGACAGGCAGGATGTACTTTCAATCGAGTGAGCCGGCGCACGCCCTCAGCATTTTCTCGGCCCATTTAATAAAGTTTATTCCTTCGTTTCCCGGATCTCACGGCTCATCATCTCTGCCGCCTTCGGAAGCAGCTTCCATTCTGCCTGTTCCATGACCCTTTTCTGAAGCACCTCCGGAGTATCACCGGGCTCAATGTCTACAGCCTTTTGAAGCAGGATTCGTCCGCCATCGGGAATCTCATTTACAAGATGCACCGTGGCACCGGTAACCTTAACACCCCTTGCAAGGGCCGCTTCATGAGGCTTAAGACCGTACATACCTTTTCCGCAAAAACTCGGAATCAGCGAAGGATGAATGTTTATAATCCTGTCAGCATATTTCTTTGTGAAAGCCTCACTCAGAATTGTGAGATATCCCGCAAGGATGATAAGCTCAATCCCATTCTCATCAAGAACTCTTATGAGCCTCTCCTCATCCTTCTGCACAACTTCGTGCTTTATCCCTGCATTCTCCGCTCTCTCAAGAGCATATATTCCGGGTCTCGATCCAACCACCAAAGTGATTTCCCCATCAGGAATCTCGCCCCTCTTCTCCGCATCGATCAGCGCCTGCAGATTCGTTCCGCCCCCACTGACCAACACCGCAATCTTTGTTTTATTTTTCATTATACTTGCTTCTCCGTTTTTTCAAGAATGGTATCAAACACTCCTAAGTGTTTGATACTCATTCACTCCAGGTATCGGTATAAACTGTGTGAGAGAAAATGGTGAGGGTGGGTGACTACGCACACCCTCACCATTTTCTCGTCCCATTTAATCAGTGATGGAACAATCTCATACCGGTGAAGCAAACCACCATATCATACTTATCAGCTGTCTCTATAACGTGATCGTCTCTGATCGATCCGCCCGGCTCAGCCACATAAGATACACCGGACTTACGTGCACGCTCGATATTGTCACCAAACGGGAAGAAGGCATCAGAACCGAGAGCTGTACCTGTAAGCTTAGAAAGGTACTCCTTCTGCTCCTTTCTTGTGAAAGGTGCAGGCTGCTCAGTGAAGTACTGCTGCCATGCGCCATCGGCGATAACATCCTCAAACTCCTCTGAGAGATAAACGTCGATAACATTATCACGATCGGCTCTGCGGAGACCATCCTTGAAAGGAAGATTCAGGACTCTGTCGCTCTGACGTAGATGCCAGTGGTCAGCCTTGTCGCCCGCAAGACGTGTGCAGTGGATTCTTGACTGCTGTCCGGCACCCACACCGATGGTCTGGCCATCCTCAGCGTAAGCTACTGAGTTTGACTGAGTATACTTAAGAGTGATAAGGGCGATGGTCATGTTGAGACGGGCTTCTTCAGGGATATCTTTATTCTTTGTCACGATGTTTGCAAATGCCTCATCCGTAACCTTATAGTCATTTCTGCCCTGTTCGAAGGTCACGCCGAATACCTGCTTGTGCTCTGCGGCAGCAGGCTTGTAGGAAGGGTCGATCTTGATGACATTGTAGCCGCCCTTCTTCTTTGTTTTGAGGATCTCAAGAGCCTCATCTGTATATCCCGGAGCGATAACACCGTCGGAAACCTCACGGTGAATGATCTTTGCGGTTGTGGCATCGCAGATGTCAGAAAGAGCGATGAAGTCACCGTAGGAAGACATTCTGTCCACACCGCGGGCTCTTGCGTAAGCGCAGGCAAGAAGTGAATCATCGAGACCTTCGATGTCATCTACGAAGCAGGCTTTCTTGAGCTTGTCGGAAAGCTTTCTGCCGATGGCAGAGCCTGAAGGAGAAACGTGCTTGAAGGATGCAGCAGCCACATGGCCTGTAGCTTCCTTAAGGTCGGAAACCAGCTGCCAGCTGTTAAGAGCATCCAGGAAGTTAATGTATCCGGGACGACCGTTCAGGATTTCGATAGGAAGCTCCGATCCGTCATGCATGTAGATCTTTGCCGGCTTCTGGTTTGGGTTCATTCCATACTTTAATTCAAATTCTTTCATAGTGTTCTCCTCTGTAAACGCTGGATTATCTTAGTTTTTTCTGGCATAAGGATTTTAATCTGATCGGCTTCACCGCAGACTCAAATTTCATCATTTATTATGACATAAAGATGTTAATTTGATTTGTCACTGTCAGTTTACCTTCTCATATTTATTAACCATTTTATTTTCAATGCTTCTGCCGGTAACATCTATATAGCGAACATAAAGTGAGATCTTGTTATCTTCATTTAAGTTGTTCCAGATAAGCTGCTTAAGCTCCTCTGCTGTATTGGGGATGGCTACACGCTCAGGCTCACCCTCGAAGGTAGGGATAGGATTGCCATTCTCCTTGTAGGTGTGAATGAAATGTCCGAGACCATTCTGGAGCTTGTAGGAAAATGTATATCTCGCACAGTCTGTACCGTCAGCGTCCTGTGACTTAAGGATGGACATTTTGTAGCTTTCTGACTCGTCAAGGGTAACAACACCGCTGATTCTCGGAGTCCAGTTAGGACCGTCAGGCTCAAACTCTCTGGTCTCAAGAGCTTCCTCAAAGGTATTTCCGTCTTTCATAAAATCATAGATGGTATCCGTCTGATCGCCGTTAGTAACGATGAGGTTGTCACCGATCTTTCTTATGGGGCTGTAAATGATGAGGCTCGGATCCTCAACCTTGCTGGAATCAGCAGGATAAATGGTCACTGTGTCACCATCCTCTGTGAATACACGGTTTCTTGAGTTCGCTGAGCGACCCATAATGAAATATGCGATTGCGATGGATCTTCCATCCTCTGATTTACCTATAACGATTCCGCGACCCGGATATTCGTTATTTTTCAGAAGCTCGCCAAGATTTGCTACATCATATGTTGCCATAATTTTCCTCCCAAAATCATAGATATAGGATGCATAGGACAGTATTCTGACCTTTGCATATAAACATAAGATAATTTGATAATGAAGTGAATAACTGTCAGGTATCAGAACAGATAGATATGCCTGTAACGGTGTCTGTCCTGCCGCTTTAAGCTTTCCAATGTCTTCCGGTCAGAGCAGATGGACAGCCTGCAACGGTGTCTGTCCTGCCGCTTTAAGCTTTCCAAAGTCTTCCGGTCAGAGCACATGGACAGCCTGTAACGGTATCTGTCTTCATTCGAGAATAACCTTGTCCTCAGACTTTACTATCTCTCCAAGGCGATATGCCTCTATGCCGTTTGCTTTGAGAACCTCGATGGCCTTGGCCTCATCCTCCTTAGTAACCACAACGCTCATTCCGACACCCATGTTGTAGGTATTGAACATATCACGGGTTGAGATGTCGCCGGTCTTCTGAATGAGCTTGAATATAGGAAGAACCTTAACATCATTCATTTTTATCTTTGCACCGAAGCCGTCAGGGATGGATCTTGGGATATTCTCGTAGAAGCCGCCGCCTGTGATGTGGCTAATGCCTTTGACCGTAACATTCTCAAGAAGCTTCAAAATCGGCTTTACGTAGATGACTGTCGGAGTGAGAAGTGCTTCGCCGAGAGACTTTCCGTCAAGCTCTGCAAGTGGCTTTGTAAGTTCTTCTTTACTGATGTTATCGATATCAAAAACCTTTCTAACCAGTGAGAAACCGTTGGAGTGAACACCGGAGCTTGGAAGGGCGATTACCACATCACCCTCCTTCATGGAGTTGTTGTCGATGATATTTTCCTTATCAACGATACCTACGGAGAAACCTGCAAGGTCGAACTCATCTTCAGGATAGAAGCCGGGCATCTCTGCAGTCTCGCCGCCTACGAGGGCACTGTCACTCTGTAAGCAGCCCTCTGCAACACCCTTAACGATATCTGCTATCTTCTCAGGAACATTCTTTCCGCAGGCAATGTAGTCAAGGAAGAAAAGCGGCTTCGCACCGCAGCAGATGACATCATTCACACACATGGCAACACAGTCGATACCAACAGTGTCATATTTCTCCATAAGGAATGAAATCTTAAGCTTTGTTCCTACACCGTCGGTTCCCGAAACAAGAACGGGGTGCTTATAACCCTCGGGAAGCTCGAACAGTCCGCCGAAACCGCCGAGACCCGAACAAACGCCCTTTGTCATGGTTCTTGCTACGTACTGTTTCATAAGCTCAACGGATTTGTATCCGGCTGTGATATCAACACCTGCATCCTTGTATGCTTCGCTATAGCTCTTTGTATTCATGATTACTCCTTTATATGAGGCGCCGTTTTTTATATCCCAAAGGATTAAATCCTGACGCCATAGTTAAGCTTGTAAAAAACGGATAACTTGATAAAAAATCAAAGCTTGCTATCAGTCTTCAAACTTCTCGATATATTCACCTTCCGGAACTCTTTCCGAAGACTTAACGGTATGTCTGTCTTTCCAATCCTTTGAGATCTTCTCTTCAAAACGGTTCTTTGAAGTTACGGAAGGAATCTCAGTAGGATACTTTCCGTCGAAGCAGGCGGTACAGAAGCCCTTTAGGCCTGTGGGATCTGCTATCCTGATGACATTCTCAACTGATATATATCCCAGTGAATCGGCACCGATGATCTTTGCGGTTTCTTCCACCGAATGATGACAGGCGATGAGGTTGTCACGGGAGTCAATGTCTATGCCGTAGTAGCAGGGGTTCATAAATGGAGGTGCCGTTATACGCATGTGAACTTCCTTTGCTCCGGCTTCTCTCACTATGCGAACCAGACGTTCACTGGTGGTTCCGCGGACGATGGAGTCATCTACCAGGATCACACGCTTTCCTTCAATTTCGGATCGGATGGCGTTAAGCTTGATACGAACCAGATTTTCACGCTCAGTCTGACCCGGAGCGATGAAAGTACGACCGATGTATTTGTTCTTGAGAAGTCCGATACCGTAAGGAATTCCTGACTCTCTTGAATAACCGACTGCAGCGTCCAGACCGGAATCCGGTACACCTATGACTACATCTGCGTCAACGGGGTGTTCCTGGGCAAGAAAACGACCGGCCTGCACTCTCGCCTCATGAACTGAGGCGCCGTCAAGAACCGAATCAGGACGTGCGAAATAGATATATTCAAAAACGCACATGGAGCGCTTTACTTTATTGCAGTGATCTTTTATAGAGCGTATTCCGTTGTGGTCTACAACTATGATCTCTCCCGGCTCTACATCCCGAACCAGCTTTCCGCCTACTGCCTCAATGGCACAGGACTCACTGGCAAAAACCACGGAACCATCCTCGAGTTTTCCGAAACAGAGAGGATGGAAACCATGCTCATCTCTCGCCGCTATAAGCTTGGAAGGAGACATTATCACAAGAGAATAAGCACCATGCAGTTTATCAAGAGCGTTGTTGACAGCCTGCTCTATGGAACCGGTTTTGATACGTTCTCTCGTTATGATGTAAGATATAGCTTCTGTATCCGTAGTTGACTGGAAGATACAGCCGTTCATTTCGAGCTCTGAACGGAGCTCATAAGAATTTACAAGATTGCCGTTGTGACAAAGAGCCATACGGCCTTTTACATGATTCACAACGATAGGCTGAGTGTTGATACGATTTGTGATTCCGCTGGTTGCATAACGCACGTGACCAACAGCTATCTGACCGTTTCCGAGACGTTCTATCTCGCTGTTCGGCATAGCCTCACTTACGAGACCGAGTTCACGGCGGAAACGGAAAATTCCCTCATCGTTAACAACAATACCTGCAGATTCCTGACCTCTGTGCTGCAGGGCATAAAGTGCGTAGTATGTAAGACGCGCCAATGGTTTGGTGGTTTTTGAGTAAATGCCAAAAACACCGCACTCCTCATGAAGTTTACCCATAAATCTCCTTAATAATTAAAACTGTTATGTGGTTGATTAATGCTTACATCTTGTAAACATCTGTCAGCTAATGTGTACGCTCATTTTTAAACCGGTTTAAAAGTGGTTGCACAGTAGTTTTTAATGCAGATAAAGTGAAGATCAATTAAATTGAGCTTCTATGGCTGCGTTTTTTTCTATGATTTTTTTGTGATTTTCATCACGTTCGGCCTGGAGCTTTTCGGCAAGACTCTCATCTTCCACCGCAAGTATTTCTATTGCAAGAAGAGCTGCGTTCTTAGCTGTATTAACACCAACTGTGGCAACAGGAATTCCCGGTGGCATCATAACTGTGGAAAGAAGTGCATCCATTCCCTCAAGGACCTTGGAAGAACAGGGGATTCCTATGACAGGAAGTGTTGTGTTGGCTGCAATGGCACCTGCAAGATGTGCAGCCATGCCTGCTGCAGCAATGATGACACCGAAGCCATTCTTTCTTGCAGATTTTGAAAACTCGGCGGCTTCTTCCGGAGTTCTGTGGGCACTGTAAACATGTACTTCTACAGGAACCCCATAATCCTTAAGTACGGAAATGCCTTTTTCTACAACGGGAAGATCTGAATCGCTTCCCATGATGACAGCAACTTTTCTCATAATTCTCCTT
>JAGAXP010000254.1 GCA_017940955.1 Oribacterium sp. | reverse complement strand
TTTATTACATGGAATGCCACGGGGGACGGTTCTCGCCGGCGAGAACCGTCCCCGGTGGCTTTCATATCAGACTTATTGAGACCATGATTGATCGGGGTATATATGGCATTTAAGAAAAAAGAAAACGAAAATGATTATCAGCAGCTTGGAACCGACCTTAAAAGCGGCGATTTCAAGCCATATTACCTTCTTTACGGAGAGGAAGAATTTCTGAAGCTGTCCTATAAGAAGGCTTTCAGAAAAGCCTTCGGAGGTGAAGAGGGTATGGCCTACACCTTTTTTGACGGGGCGCCGGACGTGGATGAGCTGATAGACATTTTAAACACTATTCCTTTCACTTTCGGGGATAACAACGGAAGGCTCGTGATAGTAAGCGACAGTCAGTGGTTTAAAAAAGCTCCGCCTGAGAAAATCGTGAAATATCTTGAGGATATTGAGCATTTCCCGGAAACGGCCCACCTTATGTTTATAGAGAAAGAGGTCGACAAAAGAGGGAAGCTTTACAAGATCATACAGAAAAACGGTTTTGACTGTGAGCTTGGATTTCAGGATCAGGCACAACTTGGAAGATGGGCAGCCAGATATCTCACCAATGCCGGAAAAAAGATCAGAAATTCAACCATGGAGCTGATCCTCGGTAAAACAGGAAACAGTATGGATAATATCGCTTCAGAGCTTGAAAAGCTGATCGCATATACGGGAGAAAGGGACATAATCGAAGATCAGGATGTGGAGACTATATGTTCCCAGAATGTTGAAGACAGAGTTTTCGACATGATCACAGAGATGAGTCTCGGAAATAAACAGAAAGCCATGCAGTATTATGGCGATCTCCTTACACTCCAGGAAGCACCTATGAAGATTCTGAGTCTTATGAGGAGAAATTTCAACCAGCTGCTTCTTACCAAAGAGTCGTTAACAAAGGGCATGAACGGGCAGGAAGCTGCCAAATATGTTAATGTTTCCCCCTGGATCCTGGGCAGGCTTCAGAACCAGGCAAAGCACTATTCACTGGAAAGTATAGAGGATTATATCAGCAGATGTCTGGAGTATGATGAGTCCATAAAGAGCGGTAATCTAACAGACAGAATGGCGGTAGAATTACTGTTAACGGTGTAAAAAAATCAGTACATTTTTTAATTGACTTTTGGTTTTTTGTAAAAAAATTTAGAAAAAATTTAGTTGACCGTTTTACAAAGCTGTATTAAGGTCATAGCGTCTTATGTTGCAAAATCGTAGAAAAATCGTTGATATTTAAGGCGATTGTGATTCCTTATTTCGCAGAGACAGACATTTTCCAAATTCTGAAAATGATCACACTGTATCAAAGCAATATATATAGTCTGGCTTTGGGTAAGGATAACTATAGGAGGAACAATTATATGAAGATGGCAGGGCTAAAAACAGCTGCGGCAACGTTATTTATTACCGCGTTGGTTTCAACTTCTGCTTTGGCGGCCAGTGCAGGCCCCACAGGTACAGCCTGGAGTGATGAGTCCATGGTTAAGGGCTATGAACTTGTTCAGTCTTCGGATTCTGAAATGGATGCAGAGATTCAGGCTGAAATGTATGCCGAACAGCTGCTTGCAGAGCAGTTAAAGGCTCTTGAGACTGCGGCTAAGCAGTCAGCAGGTAATCCGGTTACAAAGGTAGGAAGTGTTGTCACAGAGGAAACTACGCATTATAAGCGTGGAAATCTGATCGGCAATTTCAAACTTACGGGTTATTATGGAGCGGGAGTTACTTATTCCGGCGCATATACCACTGCAAATCATACCATTGCTGCAGATCTTGGTGTTATTCCTATGGGAACAAAGGTCTTTATCAATAATACTGTCTATACAGTTGAAGATATCGGCGGAGCGGTTAAGGGCAATCTTATAGATGTATACTATGATACCTATGCGGAAGCCGCAGGCGTAACCGACAGAGGCTGGCAGTACGCAGATGTGTATCTGGCAGTTCCGGTTTGATGAATGATGAACTTACCAAAATGGCAGCTGTGCGTAAGATATTAACGGTAAGAATACACATTAATTAATGAGTACATAAGGATTTGAGCTTTAAAAGCACAGTGAGGTTTTCTTGGTTATTCAGGGTCAGACATTACGGTCTGACTCTTTTTTTGACCGGAAATCCATTGGGGACGGTTCTCGCCGGCGAGAACCGTCCCCAATGGATTTCTGCTTTTTTTTTACAGTTCATTTTTTATTCACAATTGCATTTGGTTAAAGTTCTTGACATAGATTTACAAGGCGAGTATTATAAATTTCAGATGTTAGCACTCCAATATTTTGAGTGCTAACAAAAAATACAGAAGGAGGCGGAGAGATGGAACTGGATCAACGTAAGATTGTTATCCTTACCACGATAATCAAAAACTACCTTGAGACCGGAGAACCGGTAGGCTCACGAACCATAAGTAAGTATTCCGGATTGAATCTCAGCTCTGCCACCATCAGAAATGAAATGAGTGATCTGGAGGAGATGGGGTATATAGTTCAGCCTCATACTTCGGCAGGTCGTATCCCCAGTGACAAGGGCTACAGGTTTTATGTTGATCAGCTCATGGAAAATCATAAGCATGAGATTGACGATGTGAAAACCGAAATGTTTGAAAAGGTGGATCGCCTGGAGACAACATTAAAAACACTTGTCAGAAACCTTGCTGAGAATACTAAATATGCAGCGGTGGTCACAGGACCCTCTATCAGAACAAACAAGATCAAGTTCATACAGACTTCTCTTGTGGATGCAAGGAGACTGCTTCTTGTCGTTATGATGCAGGGAAATATCGTAAAGACTTCATCAGTGGTTTTGGACGGTGCAGAGGAGCTTGACTTCAACAGAGTTCTGAGCATTAACATGCTTCTCAATGATGTACTTAACGGACTGAGCGTTGAAGACATCACCGAAGGACGTATCGGACAGCTTCTTGCAAGGACAAGCTATAAGGGTACTGTAAAGGCCATAGTTGACAGCATTCTCAATATGCTGGATATCAACCTCGGGGAGAGTCAGATATATACTTCCGGAGCAACCAACATTTTCAAGTATCCGGAGCTTGTGGATTCCGATAATGCATCAAAGCTTATAAGTGCATTCGAAACAAAGGATGAACTTGCTTCTCTTGTAAAGGAATCACAGGAGCAGACTGACGGAAAGAAGCCTATACAGGTTTATATCGGAGAAGAATCTCCGCTTCAGAATATGACAGACTGCTCGGTTATAACAGCCAATTACGAGCTTGGAAACGGACTGAAGGGAACCATAGGAGTCATAGGACCGAAACGAATGGACTATGAAAAGGTATTGGAGATACTCAGTAAGCTTCAGAGTGAGATGGATCAGGCATTTCAGTAGCTAAGGTTAAAAAGGCTGCAGGGCAGCTTAAGATATAAAGATCCGGTAAGGATTAAGGACAGGAGGTTATCTTGAAGGACGAAGAAATAAAGAAGTCTTCCGAAGAACAGGGTACAGAAGAAATAAAAGAAGAAAATGTTGAGGAGACCATGGAAGAGTCTCAGGAAAACAAGGAAGCAGCAGAGGACTCTGAGAATGCGGAAGCTTCAGAAAATGATGAAGCTGAGGCTAAAGATGATGAAAATGCGGCTGAGGATGACGAAACCGTAAAAATCAAGGAAAAGTACGAGGCAGAAATAGCCGATCTTAAGGATAAATACACAAGGCTTTATGCGGAGTTTGACAATTTCCGCAAGCGTACTGAGAAGGAGAAGATCCAGAATTTCGACTTCGGTGCCAGAGAAGTGATCGAGAAGCTTCTCCCGGTGGTTGACAATTTTGAAAGAGCTCTGGGAACTGTAGAGAAGGAAGATGAAGAGGATGCTTTCACAAAGGGTGTCCAGGGAATCTACAAGCAGATTGAAAAACTGTTCGAGGATCTTCAGGTCAAAGCCATCAAGGCTGAGGGCGAGAAATTCGATCCGAACCTCCACAATGCAGTTATGACAGATACAGAAAGCGATGCACCTGAGGATACAGTCACACAGGATCTTCAGAAGGGTTACACCTATAAGGATCAGGTGATCAGACACAGCATGGTTAAGGTGAAGAAATAGAAAACATTAAAAGCAATGGTCCAGTAACACTCGGCGGGAGTCAAAAGCTCTGCCGTTATAAAATATAAAGAAATCCAGTTTTTTATAGATAGAAAAGGAGAACAATATGGGAAAGATAATTGGAATTGATTTAGGTACAACAAACAGCTGTGTAGCAGTTATGGAAGGTGGAAAGCCTACTGTTATTGCAAATGCAGAGGGCCTCAGAACAACACCTTCAGTTGTGGCATTTACAAAGAATGGTGAGAGACTTGTTGGTGAGCCTGCAAAGCGTCAGGCTGTAACCAATGCTGACAGAACCATCTCTTCAATCAAGAGACACATGGGTTCAGACTATAAGGTAAGCATTGACGGTAAGGACTATACTCCTCAGGAGATTTCAGCTATGATCCTTCAGAAGCTTAAGGCTGATGCCGAGGCTTATCTCGGTGAGAAGGTAACTGAGGCAGCTATCACAGTTCCTGCATACTTCAACGATGCTCAGCGTCAGGCAACAAAGGATGCCGGAAAGATCGCAGGTCTTGATGTTAAGCGTATCATCAATGAGCCTACAGCTGCAGCTCTTGCTTACGGTCTTGATGAAGGTAAAGAGCAGAAGGTTATGGTTTATGACCTTGGTGGTGGTACATTTGATGTTTCTATCATCGATATCGGAGATGGTGTAATCGAGGTTCTTTCAACAAACGGTGATACACGTCTCGGTGGTGATGATTATGATAGCCGTATCCAGAACTGGATGGTTGAGGAGTTCAAGAAGGCTGAGGGTGTAGATCTCAGCAAGGACAATATGGCTCTTCAGAGACTTAAGGAAGCAGCCGAGAAGGCTAAGAAGGAGCTTTCTGCGTCAACTACAACAGATATCAACCTTCCTTTCATTACAGCAACTGCTGAGGGTCCCAAGCACCTTGATATGACTCTTACAAGAGCTAAGTTTGAGGAGCTTACATCTGACCTTACAGAGAGAACAGCAGTACCTGTACAGAATGCACTTCGTGATGCAGGACTTACATCCGGTGAGCTTGACAAGGTTCTCCTGGTTGGTGGTTCAACACGTATGCCGGTTGCTCAGGATAAGGTTAAGCAGCTTACAGGAAAGGAGCCAAGCAAGACTCTTAACCCTGATGAGTGCGTAGCTATCGGTGCAGCTATCCAGGGTGGTAAGCTTGCAGGTGATGCCGGTGCCGGTGACGTTCTTCTTCTGGATGTAACACCACTTACACTTTCTATCGAGACACTTGGCGGCGTTGCCACACCTCTTATCAAGAGAAATACAACAATCCCTACAAGAGCTTCTCAGGTATTCTCAACTGCTGAGGATAACCAGACAGCTGTGGACATCCATGTAGTACAGGGTGAGCGTGAGTTCGCAAGAGATAACAAGACTCTCGGTCAGTTCAGACTTGACGGAATCCTTCCTGCAAGACGCGGAATGCCTAAGATCGAGGTAACTTTCGATATTGATGCAAACGGTATCGTTAATGTATCTGCAAAGGATCAGGGAACAGGCAAGGAGCAGCACATCACGATCACATCCGGATCAAACATGAGCAAGGAGGATATCGATAAGGCTGTTAAGGAGGCTGCTCAGTATGAGGCAGCTGATAAGGAAAAGAAGGAAGCTATCGAGACAAGAAACGGTGCTGACTCTATCGTATTCCAGACCAAGAAGGCTCTTGAGGATGTAGGCGATAAGATTTCAGGCTCTGATAAGGCACAGGTTGAGGCTGACCTTAAGGCTCTCGAGGATGTTCTTGCAGCTAACCCCCTTGAGTCCATCACAAAGGACGGCGCTGAGAAGATTAAGGCAGCTCAGGAGACACTTATGAAGTCTTCACAGGCTCTCTTCTCAAAGGTTTATGAGCAGGCTCAGGCATCTCAGGGCGCAGCCGGTGCTCAGGGATCGGCAGATCAGGGTGCTCAGCAGAGCAGTGCCGATGACAATGTTGTTGACGGTGACTTCAAGGAAGTATAAAATCATAAATCGTCGTTTTATTAAATGCCTCCGGCGCATTGCGTCGGGGGCAAATGTTGATATATTGCTAGGAGTAAAACATGGCAGAACAAAAGCGGGACTATTATGAAGTCCTCGGTGTAGATAAAAATGCTGATGATGCAACCATAAAGAGAGCTTTCCGTAAGCTTGCGAAAAAGTATCATCCGGATGCAAATCCCGGTGATGCTGCGGCGGCTGAGAAGTTCCGTGAGGCAAATGAGGCATATGCGGTTCTTTCGGATGAACAGAAGAGAAGAGCATATGATACATACGGTCATGCTGCATTTGACGCAAACTCGGCTGCAGGACAGAGCAGCGGTTTTGGCGGATTCGATTTTGGGGGTATGGATTTCTCGGATATATTCGGAGATATCTTTGGCTTCGGAGGATCCCGTGGCGGTTTTTCCTCATATGGAGGCAGTGCGGCTAATCAGGCAACTCGTGGACAGTCAATCCGTACCGGAGTTCGTATCACTTTTGATGAAGCCATCAAGGGCTGTAAAAAGACAGTTAAGATAAGATATAAGGACGAGTGTAAGAAATGTAACGGAACCGGCGCAAAGCCGGGAACACAGCCTGAGACCTGTACAAGATGTAATGGCCGCGGTCAGGTGGTTGTTACAAGACAGAGCATGTTCGGAACCATACAGCAGGTAACTACATGTCCTGACTGTCAGGGATCCGGAAAGATCGTCAAAGAGAAATGTCCTGACTGTCATGGTGACGGATATATTACAACTCAGAAGAATATCGAGATCACCATTCCTGCAGGCATCGATGATGGACAGACACTTCGTCGTTCTGGCGGCGGAGACCCCGGAACAAACGGCGGTCCGAGAGGAGATCTTCTTGTTGATATAGCTGTATCACAGCATCCGTTCTTCAAGCGTCAGGGTACAAACATTTACTCCACAGAGGAAATAAGCTTTGCAACAGCTGCTCTGGGAGGCAAGAAGGTTATCCGTACAGTAGACGGTAATGTAGAACTTCAGATCAAGCCGGGAACTCAGTCTGACACAAAGACAAGACTGAGAGGTAAAGGTGTTCCGAGCCTTAATAACCCGGATGTTCGTGGTGACCAGTATGTTACCATAGTTGTAAATATTCCTTCTTCACTCAACAAGGAGCAGAAGGAAGCTCTCAAGGCCTTCGCAAAGACCTGCGGAGAGACAATAGATGTTTAATAAACAATACCGGGAGTAACAATTCTGTCGGTACATATATAGGGCAGAGCCGGAGGAATGATCCTTTAGCTCTGCCTTTTTTGATAAAAGTTAATTACTCTTCCTAAGATTTTAGTCGAGGGTGAACCAGTGGGGACGGTTCTCGCCGGCGAGAACCGTCCCCACTGGCGTGGCTCTGCTTTTTTTATGTTTAGAGTTAATTGCTGTGTCGGGAGTGTATACTGTTCGGGTTACTTTTTATAGCCAACGCGCAGGGGAGCAATTGGTTCTTTCTTCTCGATTAAGGGTTTTACTTTTTATGCCTACTTGTTATAATAGCGAAGATTTTATTGATATAGTTCGTGTGAAAGCAGGTTGATATGCATCATTTTTTTGCAGATAAATCGGATATAGATACAGATAACCGCAGAGTCCGTCTGACAGGTGACAATTACAATCATTTGAAGAACGTCCTTCGTGTAAGAGTGGGTGAAAAAATACTTATCTCTGACGGAGAAGGAACTGATTATGAATGTGATGTGATGGAAGTTCATGATGAGAACTTTATAAAAGAGGCAAGAGAGACTGGAGCTTCTTCTGTTTCCGAGCCGGAGGTGATTCTGCATATAAACTTTGTTGAAGAGATACATGAACTCCCTGCTGATATATACCTTTTTCAGGGACTTCCCAAGCAGGACAAGATGGAGCTTATTATACAGAAGGCAGTAGAGCTTGGAGCTCATGCGGTGATCCCGCTGGATTCGAAAAACACGGTCATCAAGCTTGACGATAAAAGACAGCAAAAGAAAACCGGGCGCTGGCAGGCTATAGCGGAGGCCGCTGCAAAGCAGTCCAAACGTTCCATCATTCCCGAAGTGATGCCGGTAATGAAGTGGAATCAAGCCATGGATTTTGTGAAGGACTTTAACCTTAAGCTGATTCCTTATGAAAATGCCAAAAGCATTAAGCACACCATGGAAGAGCTGAGAAAGCTTCCCGATCATGGCAGGATTGCGGTATTCATCGGTCCTGAAGGCGGCTTTTCGGATTCGGAGATAGAAGATGCCCTTCAGCACGGAATAGAGCCCATAACCCTTGGCAAGCGTATTCTCAGAACAGAGACCGCTGCTATAACTAGCCTCAGCGTACTGATGTTGATGCTGGAAGCAAAAGCTGATGAAGAAAACCAATAAGGATTGTTGATGATCAGGGGCTTCTGATGATTTCAGACAGGTATTTCTATCGAAGCTGCAAATAAAGACAGATATATACCATATCCGATGAAAAAACAGGATTTGACAGATATTCACCATGTACGGTGATAGAACAGGATTCATAAAAGATGAGAGAAATATATTTTGACAATTCAGCCACAACAAGGGTTTATCCTGAGGTTGTGGAGCTTATGAAGAAGACAATGGAGGAGGATTACGGTAATCCCTCTTCAAAGCATATAAAAGGTTTTGATGCGGAGAAGTATTTCCGTACAGCCCGGGAACAGGTTGCAAACACTCTGAAGGTTAAACCAAAGGAGATAATATTTACATCAGGCGGCACAGAATCAAACAATACAGCCATCTTCGGAACGGCCCTTGCAAAGCGTAAGCAGGGAATGCACATCATATCTTCCCAGGTTGAGCATGCAGCCATCTACAAGCCGTTGGATACATTGGCAGAACTTGGATACGAGATCACTTATCTTCCGGTAGACAGTAAGGGACACATAAATCTTAACGACCTGAGAACTGCCATAAGACATGATACCATCCTTGTTACCATCATGCATGTGAACAATGAGATAGGTGCCATAGAGCCGGTGGAAGAAATAGGAAAGCTGGTTAAGGTATGTAATCCCAACACCTGGTTCCACACAGATGCAATCCAGTCCTACGGAAAACTGACCATACGTCCCAAGAAGCAGAATATCGATATGCTCTCTGTATCCGGCCACAAGATTCACGGACCTAAGGGAGTTGGATTTCTTTACGTAGATGAGAAGATCCGCCTGAGACCCATGATCTATGGAGGCGGACAGCAGGAGGATATGCGTTCCGGAACCCACAATGTTCCCGGAATCGCAGGTATGGGACTTGCGGCAGAACTTGCCTACAGGGATCATGATGCGAAGATCGCGCGTATAATGGATATAAAGAACTATTTTATTGATGAAGTATCAAAGATCGATGGAGTAACTGTGAATTCAGAAAGAGGTGATGCCTCGGCACCTAACATTGTATCCGTTTCCTTTGAAAAGGTTCGTGCAGAAGTTCTTCTCCACGCGTTGGAAGAAAAAGGCATTTATGTAAGTTCAGGCTCAGCCTGCTCCTCAAATCATCCCGGTATTTCTGGAACCCTAAAGGCAATAGGTGTGAAACCCGAGCTTCAGGATTCCACCATCAGATTTTCCTTCGGAGTATTCAATGAAAAGGAAGAAGTTGACCTCTGTATGGAGGCTTTAAAGGAGCTTGTTCCGGTACTGAGAAGATTTACAAGATTCTGATGAGTGATGGTTCATGATACTATAATGCAGTTTATGAGGTGGGACAGTTCATTATAAACCGAATGACAGTACATAGTCGTATATTAAAATTTGAGACAAATGCTTCTAAGGTTATATAACAGGAGCAAAGAACATCGAAAGGCGATAATATGGTTTGGAGAAAATTCACAATTCATACAATTACTGAGGCAGAGGATATCCTGAGTGCGAATCTTGCGGACCTCGGACTTGACGGAGTACAGATAGAAGACAAAATCCCTCTTTCCGAGGATGACACCAAAGGCATGTTCATTGACATCCTTCCCGACATCGGACCGGATGACGGAAAGGCAGATGTAAGCTTCTACGTAGAAGTTCTGTCACCTGAAGACAAGCAGGACAGAATCGAGAAAGCAAAGAAGTATATGGAAGACCCATCCGTAGATGCAAGCTATATG
>JAGAXP010000253.1 GCA_017940955.1 Oribacterium sp. | reverse complement strand
TTTCAGTCTCTTGTCCGGAACTGCTACAACTCCAACGTTAGGATCAATTGTTGCAAAAGGATAATTAGCTGCAAGCGCTCCTGCATTTGTAAGTGAATTGAAAAGTGTTGACTTACCTACGTTTGGTAAACCTACGATTCCCAGTTTCATAAATGTATACCTCTTTCCTTTATTTTCAAGCTTTTCAGTCTCGTAACATCTCGTTACGTAACAATCGCGTAACATTTTAAGGTTACTTTTCGTTAATTCCCGTTACCTTTTATAAGAACAGACCATCAAGATACTCCGAAAATCTCTCTGCTTCATCAGTCTGGCTTTTGCCCGTCTGATGCACATAGGTATCGACCGTTATCTTAATGCTTGAATGCCCCAGCATCCGGCTTAAAAACTTATAATTTGTGCTGTTCTCACAAAATCTTGTAGCCATCGTATGCCTTAGATCATGCATCGACAATCTTTTCACACCGGCCTGCTCGCACCTTTTCTGAAGCGCAGCATCATAAGTACTGTTCTTCGTCGGGTAGCCTGTTCGGTTAATGAACACAAGGTCTTTAAACTCATCCGGAGTATTATCGCCTGCGTAGCCGCCACGCTCTTTTATCCCTCTAAGGAGCTCATACGCTGTCTTTGTCAACGGAACCTCCCTGATCCCATGTCTGGTCTTAGGTGGTCCCCAGCGCCACTCCTGCGTACTATAACGGAACTCCAGTGTCTTTTCAACCTTAATGATGCGATTCTCAAGATCAACATTCTTCCACTCCAATCCGATCAGTTCTCCGGTACGAAGACCGGTTTCCAGAATCAAGCGGAACTGCTCATAGTAACTGTAATCTTTTGCAACCTCGATAAATCGCTTTTCCTCTTCTATGGTAAAGAAATCTATAGGTTTTCTTTCTGCCACAGGCGGCATTTTGACACCGCTTTTCGTAACAGGAGATTTTCGGATTATGTCGTTCTCATATGCAGCATAAAACATGGTGACCATAGTCAGAAGCGTTTGTTTAATGGTCCCTTCAGCATATCCTGCTGTAGCCATATCGTTCAGAACCTTCTGGCAGTGGATTGGTTTCACATCCATCATTCGCATACGCCCTAAAACGGGCTTCACATCAGACAGATACCTCTCCCTGTAGTTTCTGATCGTATTGGCTCGTACAAGCTTTCCACGCTGTTCCTGCCACTGTTCGAACCATTCATTAACCGTCATCCCCTCCGAGACAATGACCGCTCCATGAGAATCATCATGGATCGTATCAGACAGCCACTGCTTTGCATCTTTTAATTCGACAAACGTCCGCATCGCGCGCGTGCCATCCCGTCTCGTATAGTTGGCCACATATCTCTTATCCGACTTCCGTTGCGTCAAACCCTTTCCCAGATCTTTACCTTTTAAATCTTTACCCAACAGTTCTCCTTTCCCGAGATTCAAACACCCGTCAATAATACCACAGCAGGTAACAATTTTCAATGTATTTTCAATTGTTACCTGCATGTAATTTCACCCGAAATCATATGTAACGGTGTTCCGCGATGTACTCTTCCAATTTCTTACGTATCACCATAGTTTTCTTTTCTCCGGTGGTGATAACAAAGCTGCAGGCAGGGTCCTTGCAGATCTCCCGAAGACGGTTGATGCCAATTCCAAAATAAGCTGCCGCCTCATAATATGTAAGCAAATATCTGTCTTTAATAGGAACATCTATTTTTTTCTTTGGTGTTGACATGTTCATATCGCCTCCTTTCTGCCTTCTCGCTGTGTTATTTCGGTGCATTCGCCGCCGATAGCTTTTTATATATCCATGACGCTCATGGATATAAATCGATATGTCGCTTATGATTTTCAACATAGATATACGGTCTATGATTCTTCATCATATGAATCATTTTCATCATCCCCGTCTGTTTCTTCATCAGGATCAGGTTCATCATCCTCATCAGTCACTTCATCCGTATTGATTCCCCCATAAGGCTCTTCTTCGGTGATCTCCTCGGATTCAGACTCTGATATTTCCGTGATGTCTGTGTCGCTATCCTTCAGCTCATTTTCCTCGCCGACGGTTTTACTGCCCTCTGCCGAACCACTTGCATCGGATCTGCTTCTGATCTCAGTGATCTTATCCGTGACAGCCTCTTGTGTCATAGCGGTGTCCACGATTTCCTTAAGCTCGGAACCTTCAAAGCAGTAATAGTCCGGCAGATATACAGCGAACATCTCTCCGATAATGGACTTCGCCTTACGCTTAAGTTCCTCGATCTTTTTCTGGTCTTTTTTGACCTGCTCCTGAAGCTTTTCCTTATCCCTTTCCAGCTTTTTCTCCAAGCGGATCTGGGCTTCACTCTTTTGGTTTTCTTCAATTTTGATCATGATTTAAGTCTCCCTTCTTTTTCTTATGACAGGTTCTGATCATCACGCTTCTTGGTAGTGATCTCTCCCCGTGCGATTGCAGCCTGTCGGTCTTCATCATATTTCCTTACAACTTCGATTTTTTTATTAAGATCATTTTTCAAGGATACCCTCTTTCTGTGTCCGTGCTGGTTCGCCTGTGCCTGCTGTTGAGATTGAAGCTGTGCTGCCTGTATCTCCTGTTCACGTCTTGCCTGTTCCTTCGCTTTCTCCTCTGAATTGTCGGATTTTATCATCTGCTCACCACCAGAAGCTGCATTGCTGCTATCAGTGTCACCGTCGCTATCGCTGTTCGTTTTATCTGTCACGAAGTTAACGGCATCTCTGATATACTCAAGCATTTTTACTTCCTCGCTGATGGGACTGGTCTTGATCTCCTCTGACTTTTTCCTGATCTCTTCCTCCAAAACAGCCAGCTTTTCATTCCACATCTGACGGCAGACTTCAAAAGACGGTTCGTCAAATCCCTGTTCGCTCAAAATACGTTTTGCCTTCTGAAACTTTGAAATTTCCGCATGATGCGCCTTGTTATACTCGTCCTGCCTTGATTTGAAAAATATCTTTCTTCCTTCGTCATAAACAGGCTTATACTTGTAATAATCATCAATCAGCGAAAGATTCTTCCTAATCCTCTTAACCTCTGCCTTTTTACTGTCGAGTCCTTCCTTCGCCTGCTTTATGAGATCATCTTTTTCTGCTATGACCTTTTCCAACTCTTCAATGGTAGTCAGATTATTCTGCTCGATATACACCTGTACCTTGGAGACATACTGAAGATTTCCTCTCTTTGCTTTCTGTGTTCCTCGCTTGTATCCTTCAGCGACTTCATCCCTGTGTTCGTAATAGGTCATGACCATGTTTGAAATTGTCGGATTCTCGATTCGGTGCACTCTCTCCTTGGCTTCCTCGATCCAGCTGACCAGCCCCCTAATCGCATTTAGCAGCTTACGGATGTTGTCATTGGTCTTTTTTACCCACCTGTTCCATGAACCCTTATAGGTCTTGATTCCCCGCTTCTCCATCCGGCGCACTGCACTTCCTTCATGCACCTGCGGAATTTCATCAAGTCCACGGTCTTCATTTGAGCGATGATCAATACGGCATGATAAACCTTTTTCGGCAAATTTTTCATTCACGACCTTCGCCCAGTTCTCTCGCCATATTTCCAAAGTTTCGGGTTTGCCCCAGTCTGTAGTAAAAGGATCGTCATATTTTTGTTTACCCTTTTTATTAAGGACAGGCTTCCCATCCTCATCAAAAACAGGGATATGAAGTCTTTTCTCTCCCCACTCACCGTTAGTATTTACCGGTCTGATAGGTACCAGGACATGCACATGAGGATTCGGAATCCCACCCTCTCCCTTGTCCGGATCATGAACTGCAACATCG
>JAGAXP010000252.1 GCA_017940955.1 Oribacterium sp. | reverse complement strand
GCAGGGATTGACTTCACGGGAAGAGAGCATGACGCTCTTGATGATGCCAGAAACACAGCAGAACTTCTTAATATCCTGAGAGATACAGCCCTTTTCAACCTAACGCTCAGGAAGATAAAGGAAGCAATGGAACCAAGCAAAATAAGCAATACAATGGGTGAGCTGTTTGATTTTTCGGCATTTGCCTGTGTGGGATAAGTGGATTTTAAAAGGTAAAATACGAGTTTACCATTTTTCAATCATATAAATGTATCATTATGACATCAATCAGGAAATGCCTCTCTGGAGAGCGGCAAATGGAAGGAGATTAATGATATGGCAGTTAAAGGCGCAATAATTGGAGATATACTTGGTTCTCCATATGAGTTTAGAAGAATAAGAGATTATGACTGGAAAACGGTTCCGCTGACTAGGAACCCTGCGGCAAGATTCACTGATGATACAGTCATGACACTTGCGATAAAGAAAGCAATCATTGAGGGGCTTGATATTACTGAGACTATGGTAGAAGTTGGCAGGAGATATCCAAATTGCGGTTATGGTGGAAGTTTCTATAACTGGGTAAATGGGGATGATCATACACCCTATGGAAGCTATGGCAATGGATCTGCCATGAGAGTTTCCTTTGTAGGAGAGTACTATGATGATTTTGATGAAATGCAGTGGAAGGCTAAAGCTACTGCGGCTGTTTCTCATAATCACCCTGAAGGAATTAAAGGAGCAGTAGTAACAGCTACATGTATATGGATGGCAAGGCATGGAAAGAGCAAGCAGGAAATCTACGACTATGTATTGAGTGAGTATCCGCCAGAAAGCTATGAATACAGCGTAGCCTATAGTCTCGAAGAGTTACGGCCACGATACAAATGGAATGAAACATGTCAGGGATCCGTTCCTGTGGCCATGAGATGCTTCTTTGAAAGCACAGATTATGAAAGCTTTATGAGAAATGTCATTAGCCTTAATTGTGATACTGATACCTTCGGGGCTATTGCCGGAGGTGTCGCTGAAGAGTTCTATCATGGGTTCGGTGAACTGGATGCAGAAAAGATACTGGAAAAGTGTTTGGATGATTATCTGAATATGATCTTAAACAAGTGATTTTGACAAAAAACTCACTAATACTCACTTAAGCCGTGGGTATTAGTGAGTTAAATTGTTAATCTACAGAGTTAATCCACTCTTGTGAAAGATAAAGAGGCACGTTTACCATCCATTCTTGTTTTCTAAATCCTGACATCGAAAAACGGCATGGTTTGAGGTTTTGGTTTTCTTCAAACACTGTTCGAAGGCTCTTGGATTTAAGGTTTTCTTCTGCTTTTACTTCTATTGGATATATTTCATCCTTCTGTACTATAAAATCAATTTCAAGCGGTGAGTTTTCCTTTGAATAGTAATAAATCTTTAAATCAAGCGCTGTAAGTTCCTGTGCAACAAATTGTTCTGTAAAAGCTCCCTTGTATTCAGAAAAATAATTAATTCCAGTGAGTATCTCCTTGGATGTTACATCAGCCATTGCACCAAGCAAGCCAAGATCAGAGATAAAAAGCTTGAAAGCTCCAGTGTCTTCGTAAAATTTAAGTGGACGTTGTATCTTGTTCGTGCGGACTATCTTATGTAGAAGACCGGCATTTATTAACCATTGAATGGCATTCTCAAATTCTTTTGCTCTTGCACCCTGTTTTAATGCACCATATATAAACTTTTTATTTTCTTTAGCTAATTGTGAAGGTATTGAATTCCAAACCATCACAACCTTTGGAAGTATATCTTCAGGAACATGTTTTGAAAAATCCCTTTCATAATCTGAAAGGATTCTATTTTGCAGCTTACGAACTTCCTTAAGATCTTGTTTAGTAAAATAGTTATTTACAATTTCAGGCATTCCGCCAACATAATAATACTGACGGAGTAGATCAGTTAGTTTCTTTGACATGGGGGCCAGTTCTTCCCAATTATGACTTTTTATCTGTTCCAGTAACCCATTATTTCCGGAAGCTTCCAGAAATTCAAGAAAGGTCATAGGGTATAGTTTTAATTCCTCGACCTTGCCCACAGGATATCCAGTGCCGGAATGTAGCTTAATACCAAGCAGACTCCCCGCAACGATTATGTGATACTCAGGTGCATCTTCTGCGAAATATTTGAGTGAAGTTAAAGCAAGAGGAGACTCCTGTACCTCATCAAGTATTATGAGCGTAGTTTCAGGAAGTATTGTCTCTTTGGTAATGGATGAAAAAGAACGGATAAGACGTTGTATATCATAATCATAAAAGAGTGATTTCATTTCTATTGTTTTATCACAGTTTATATATGCAACATTTTTGTATTCGTTCGCACCAAATTCTTTAAGAATCCATGTCTTTCCAACTTGTCTTGCACCATCTAAAATCAAAGGCTTTCTATCATGAGAGTTTTTCCAATCTAATAGTTTTGAATATATATTACGCTTCATCTATGACCTCATTAATACGTACATTAAAATTAACCATTATATATAGATACTACATTTAAATGGACGAAAGGTCAATGTATTGTAACATTTTTATGAATGAATAATGGCAGGCAATAACATAATAATGAACGAATAATAACGATAAATCAACAAAAAAATGAACGAAAGATCGTTATTTTATGTTGTTACCTGCAGGTATATGAAATAATATAATGCATGTCTTTCGGGATTTTGGCCTTCACATTCTGCTCCTCAAATACTCCATCCAGTCCGCGGTTGATGGCGCTTTGATGGAAATGTGAAAGAGCAATGCCTAAGTCTACACGTTTTATCAAAACAATATCATTTGACGCCCCTTCCTTATACCTCGCAAAGAAATGATAGGTATCTCCCTCTTTCAAAACAACCCATGGCTGCCCATTTGTTGAACTTGGCGCGAGACGCACCATCTCAAGAGGAACAGCATAGTCTCCTGCATCAGTTTCTGTCAATGGACACTCAAAATTTTCATTAAAAAACATAGTATCCCATGGCTTTCTGCCGGATGAGCCGAGAGTTTTTCGAGTAATGCGTTCCAACAGATGACTTTTTAATGCAGGATATCCAATTGGACTTATGCACGGAAATAAATCCGAATCTGAAATATCCATGGCATTCTCAAAATCTTTTCGACTGAAAGTTGCAGCAAGCCATACGGTTCCCAGACCCATGTCTGTTGCATATAAAACTAAATTCTCAAACTGATACCCGACTGCTTCCATGTTGTATGGTTCGTCTTTAACGGTTATCGCAAGGTAATCTCTGGCACCTTTTATCGTGCCATATGTTCCAAGTTTGACATTCTGTGCCCCGTTGCCCGTGCTTAAATACTGTATCTTAACAGGGACACCAAAGGGATTTGTCAGCGTTTCATTAAAGTCCATCAATTTACGTTTATCTTCCGGTGTAAGATTCTTATCCTCATAGTTTCTTATACTGACACGTGATCGGATATTTTTCTCAACATCTATTGGAAGTTTTTCTACGGTTTTATTTATCATTTATATACCATCCTTTCTGTTTAGCATACGGCTCTGATGCTTTGTTCGATCAGCTTGTTCATCTCGTTTTTTGTCCGGTTCATTTTTAACTGTACACGAAATCCTATAAAGGCATTGTTCAGAAATTTTGCCCTATCCATCAAATCTACTTCATCGGAGATGAGTTTTTCATCTTTTGCTTCCATCAGGAAACTGTAAAATGAGTTCGTCATCTCCAAATCCCATTTTTTGATCAAGTCCCTTATTTCCGCATCATCTTCAAAGCTTTCTGCCGCTGTGTTGATAATCATGCATCCCCTTTGCTGGCCACCGTCCAGTTTCATACTGCTCTCAAATACAGAGCGTATTTTATCTATACCGTTTTTGGCGATATTTGACTTGTTTGCCATGAACTCCGCTACCTCATCATGGTAGCTTTGAAGTGCCTCTATAAAAAGCTCTTTTTTGCTCCCATAGGTATCATAAAGACTCTTCCTATGGATTCCCATAGTTTCGAGAAGGTCCCCAAGAGATGCTTTTTCATATCCCTCTTTCCAGAAGAGATTCCTTGCTTTAATCAGCACATCTTTACGGTCAAATTCCTTTGGTCGTCCCATCATTTCAATCCTTTACATATTAATAATAGTTTTATACCGTTCGGTATAAAATATATCCGTTTTGCACCGATCGGTCTAGTATCCATTTATAAAATTTTCCAAAAAATACTAATATGCAAAGAATTTCTCCCATAATTCTTTAAGTAAGATTTTGAGAAAAAAGCAGAAAGAAGGACAAGATGATTGCTTTTATTAATGTTGCGGGATGTATTGACCGCATAGGAACTACCACTCAGGCAGTACAGCTTACAAGGTTCATTAAATCTATGGACTATGATGTAGCATACATGGAAATGAACGACAAGAATTACATTAAGAACACCAATAACGTTTATTCCGATTATGAAGAAAAAGATACAGGAATTATAAGCGTACAGGGTATAGATGTGATCCCAAGGCATAAGTACATTGATATAAAGAAAGGCGGCTCAAATCTCGATTTCCTTATTATCGATCATGGCTGTGTTAATGACAAAAGATTCGACAGAAAGGAATTTCTTCACGGAGGAATACCTATCCTCGTTGGTGGTATCAAAGCAAATGAATTAGTCGAAACAGAAAATGCTCTACGTGACAATGAAATGCAGAAAGCATTCTTCGTGTTTTCTTTTGTTGAAGAAGGAGATAATGAAGAACTTCTTTTAAATATGGGGCGGAAAAAGAACGAAACATTCTTTTCTCCCTACTTTCCAGATCCCTTCGTACAGATGGACGAATCCAAAGAAGACTATTTCCAACAGGTAATGAGTGCCGTTATGCTGCGCGTTGAAAGGGGCTAAAGATGAGATATAAGCCAATCCTAATGACAAGGATTGAGGAAGAAGAGAAGCAGTTAAAAGAAAATCTTCTACTTAGCGAAGAAGCCGGAGTGATACGGTCTACTGATGACATAGTTGTTAAGAAAAAGAGCGTCAGTGACTACATAAAGGAAATCTCACACATTGCTTTTTCTGCAGTATTCCTCGTACTAGTATTTTTAGGGCTCCTTGTTTTACTGAATCCTTCTTCAAGAGAGATACTGTTAAGTATCTTAAAATTTTAGGCTTTACCGGGCTCCCAGCTATGGAGCCTTTTTTCGCATAGCAAAAACCATTTCCCCTTGTCTTGCAATCCATGCTGTAAATTACATAGAAAAAAGCTTCGGTATCAGCTGAAACCAGACTATGCCCATAAAAATACATATTATGCTTATAAAAAACCACCATGCACGGTGTATATATGCTTCGTGATCATGATTTGATATAAAAATCTTGTAAGAGCTTCCTATTCTGTATTTCTTAGTGGACGAAATATGGTCAACTGTATACTTTTCCCGTTCTCCGTCAAGCTTAAAGTCCAGAGAATAGTAAACGCTGCCCTTTGAAGAACGGTGTTTATCAACATTTACGAGCTTTCCCTCTGTTTTTATATGGTGTGTCATTACAGAGTAGGATTCATGTAACCCAAACGATAGCGTTACTCCTCCCATTAATAATGATAGAAGAGTTCCTCCAATTACGGCATTCTTTGTAAACATTGAGAAAGATAATGCTGCAAAAAAAGTACCGATTGCAATATATAAAATCTTTTCTTTTGTGTCGAAGCCCTGTTGAAACGGATAGTAAAAGAATAAAGCTCCCACAGCTCCAAACATAAGGGCAACACAGTAAAAAATAATCATTTCCATTATTATATATCCTCAGATCTAACAAAGAATGTGCTTAGATTACCATAAAGGTCTCAGAAATAATATTGGCATTATGGAGAAAAGGGAGAAGACTTCTTTCTATCAGATATCCTTTGTGATAATCTAACTACTATTAAACTATGGAAATAACTCGAACTGATGGAGATTTAACCTTATGAAATATTTAGTGCTAGGACTATTCTGCATAAGTCTTTTGCTTTGTATATCGCTTAATATTTCAATAATCTATGCCCTATTAGCTGGACTTGTTTTGTTTATGCTTTACGGAAGACATAAAGGATTTTCCTGGAAGTCTCTTATATCCATGGCAATCAAAGGAATCAAAACCGTTAGTAATATATTGATCACTTTTATCCTTATAGGTGTGATGACTGCACTCTGGAGGGCTTCAGGAACCATTCCTTTTATTGTCTCTAAGGCTTCAACCCTTATTAGACCATCCATTTTTCTTCTTATGACTTTTCTTCTTAACAGCGGACTCTCGGTTCTGACCGGAACGTCCTTTGGTACTTCGGCAACAATGGGAGTGATCTGTGCCTCCATGGGTTCCACAATGGGAATAAGTCCGATGCTGACCGGAGGTGCTGTCTTATCCGGTGCTTTTTTCGGCGACAGATGTTCTCCGGTCTCAACAAGTGCATTACTTGTTGCAGGAATCACCGGTACAGATATCTATAAGAATATCCGCGGAATGATCCGTACTTCTTTAATACCTTCATTGCAACTTGCGTTATATATTTTGCAATAGGTTCATCAGTTTCCGCTGAAGGTCCCGTTATGGATCTAAAGGATCTGTTTTCTATTTCCTTCAAACTCGAATGGATCACTGTACTGCCCGCAGTCACCATTATGCTTCTTAGCATTTTACATGTTAATGTTAAGATTGCCATGGGGCTAAGCATACTTTCCGCAATACCTATCTGCCTTTTTGCCCAACATATATCTTTCATGGAGATATTAAATACTGCACTAACAGGTTTCACTCCAAAGGAGGAGGCTCTTTCTTCTATGCTTAGCGGTGGAGGAGTGCTTTCCATGCTGAAGAGCGGATTAATAGTCTGCATATCATCATCTTATTCAGATATCTTTAATAGGACAGGGCTCCTTGATAACGTAAAGCATTCAGTTTCCTCCCTGGCCGGTAAAACTAACCGCTTCACTGCATTATTCTGTTCCTCAATTGGTTCAGCTATAATTGCATGCAACCAGACCCTTACAATCCTTCTCTGTAATCAGCTTTGCAGCGGACTATATAAAGAAAAGGATAAACTCGCTGTTGATCTGGAAGATACAGCAGTCGTTATCGCACCATTAATTCCATGGTCAATAGCCGGAGCTGTTCCTTTGGCCACAGTAGGTGCACCTTCAACAGCAATATTTGCTTCATTCTATCTCTTGTTACTTCCTATTTACAGGTTACGTTCGGCAAGGTATGAGAAAAGCTAAACAAAAGAATAACTTTTTCAAATTCTGGCTCCTTTTGGTTGAGCCAGAATTTTTTTTCAAAAAATCTCGAAAAAAAACTAATAACAAAAGAACCCCTCCCATAATTAGAAAGTACGAAAAAGAGAAAATATATTGACGAAAATATAGGAGGAGAAGCAATGGGCAAAGCATATAAGTCATCTTATTTTAAATATCCAGGAATGATATTTAAAAGAATGATGACAGGCAAGAATATATTACCCAAAGTGCTGATAGCATTATTCATTGTGATATATTTACTGACCGAAATACTATCGCCAATTAAGGCATATGCGCTTAATTTTGACAGCAGTACCGTGAGCGTCAGAGATGACGGCGGTGATTTCACATTCTCAGCATCGGATAAAGGGTCTGGCTGGGTCCGCGTAAGAATGACGGGACAAACCCCGGACTATACTGATTGGAATAGTACATTTACTTACGAGTCAAGATGGTCTGGTTTATCCATGTCATTCGGTTTGATCACACCATATTATTCAAATTATTATGATGAGGTAGTATACGGTAACAACACAAGTTACAATAACCCTCGTGATAAATCTAATACTGAAATGAGGCATTCCGGAGGAAAATACTCAAGCAGTAGCGGTTCAGGATACACATTCCTTAAGGGCGGTGAGGTTACATTTTCAAGTGGAAGTGGAATTAAATCCTTTTCAACCAAAACAACCTGGGAGCACTCAGGCACAAGTTCTTCCTCGACAGAAACAAAAAGGGATTACTTAAACTCAATGAGTGGTCAGTATGAAGTGATAAGCTACAACCTCACCAAAACATCTTCACATAGATATAGTGGTGAAGATTACGCTACCGGCTACAGCTATGATATTACAGTTGACGTAAAAATAAATAATGGTGGTAAGAACGGTGTCGGCTTAACCCCTGTGTTCTATGTTGTTGGATATGCTGAAGGCGCCACAAAATCCAAAGGTGAGTATTATGACAAAATACTGTGGGAGTCTTCACATATGGCAACAGCCGCCGAAATGATGAACACGGTAACTGTCACATTTAATGGAAACAATGGTTCTGATGGAGGTACCGTCACCGGATCACCAAATGAAACCAAAACGGCACCTAAATCAACCCGCACAGGCTACAACAGTAACGGTTGGTATACTGAACCATCTGGCGGTACATTCATAACAGCAGATGGTGGAACATATACACAGCCATCTTCAGATGTAACATACTATGCTCAATGGAGTCCAATAAACTATACGATCAAATTTAACGGTAATGGCGGAACTGTAAGCTCAGAATCTCAGACAAAGGCTTATGATTCTACCCTCGGCACACTTCCTACCGCAGAAAGAAAAGGTTATGACTTCAAAGGATGGTATACCTCATCAATCAACGGTACAAAAATTGCCTCGAGTACAAAGGTTTCAGGTGACGCAAACTATTATGCTCAGTGGTCACCAAGATCCGATACACAATATAAGATAGAGCACTATCAGCAAAACGTAACCGGCAACGGATATACGCTGGCAGATACTGAAAGTAAAACAGGTGAATCAGATTCCAGTGTCACACCATCAGTAAAGACATATACAGGTTTCACATCACCTAAGACACAGACACAAACGATCTCTGCAGACGGTTCAAGAGTGTTTAAGTACTACTATACAAGAAATAAGTACCCATTTACTCTCGGTACGGACACAGGCGTAAGTACATCCGGATCAACCGTGACAGGAAGCTATTACTATGGTCAGACAATCACACTTAAGGCGACTCCTTTAAACGGATATAAGTTTGATAAATGGTCTGACGGTAATACAAACCAGAGCTTTACATTCACAATGCCGGCACAGGCTGTTACGAAGACTCCAGAAGTACACCCAATCACTTATACAATCACCTACAACCTTAACGGCGGTAGGATTGATTATAAGAAGCTTTACTATAATGTCGAGACTCCGACTTTCTATATCGAGAATCCGACAAAGAAGGGCTTCTCCTTCTCTGGCTGGACCGGCACAGGAATCTCAGGTGCAACAACAGATCTTTCCGTACCTTTAGGTTCATACGGAAATAAGACCTTTACAGCAACTTGGGGTAATGGTGTTTATACAATCAACTTCGATGGTAACGGACATACAGGCGGTTCAATGGATGCTATCACCGTAAAATCCGGAGAAAGCGTAACACTCCCTCAGAATGGATTTGTAAAGGATGGTTACAGCTTCGTTGGATGGTACACCACAAAGCAGGACATGTTCGGTACATTCTACAAGAACGGGGCAACAATAACAGACCTTACAGAGTCAGTTACACTCCGCGCACAGTGGAAGAAGATCCGTAACACTGATCGGGAGCCTGACGATAACCCATCAGGCGGTGATGATGGTAATGGTGGCAATAGTAGTGATGACGCAGAGATCATCCCTAACGATGAGCTTGGATACTTCGGTACAGCTAAGAGAACAAACGAGATTTCTATCCGAACAACGAACGGAATGAAGGACAAGAAGCTGACGCTGAATTATAACTATTGATCTTTTCTGAAACAATATTGAAAGAGGGCTATCTCACATGACAGCCCTCTTTCAATATTTATTGTATCAGATTTCATTTACTATTTTGATGGAACGCGGATCATGGTATATGAAGGAGTAACATTATCTGCATCATACCCCCAGAAAACTTCCAAATGATCTTTATCTTTCAACCGAAATCTGCATTTAGATCTAACCCAATCTTGTTGTTTTTGAAGATGCACGATAATGCTAAGCTCATTTCCATTCACTTCATAAGAAATAATTTCACGTTCACCCGTATCAAAAGCACGCACTGTATTCAGATCATCATAATTTGCATAATATCTTCTTACAAAATAGTCTGTAATAATTATTTGCAATGGAACATCCTTATCTTCCTCAGACCAGTGTCCGATGAATGACGTGATATTGATATTCTCCAGACTGTACGTGACCCTTCCATAGCAATCACTATCTTTCTCATTTACAAGCATGAGCAGTAGTTTGTCACCTTTTTTAACAGCCATGCGGGTTTCTTTCTCTGATGGGATCTCATTATATGTAACCTTGTCATAGGAATCTCCCTCGATTTTATAAAGTGTTCCATCAACAGAAGGAGTTTTAAGCGATACTTTCAAAGTAACATCCTCATCAGGGAGTTCTGATGTGTCAAGGATGACAAATCTTGCAGCGTATGCCGGAATAGTGTATTTTCCTGTCAATTCACTGTTTTTCTGTTCTTCATCTGTCGGTTCAATGTCTTTTATTATTTCCGTATAACGAAGCTCATTCCATGCAGCCATATCTATTTTTTGCTGGTTATCATCTCTGCTGATTGGGCCTTTATATATTTCCCATGGAGTATTATATTTCGAATACAGTGTTCCCTTCGTTACCAGTGCCTGAAAGTATGCTCTTACAAACGGTGCCATTGTCGTTCCCATCGCATACTCAAACACATTTTTCCAATCTGTGTAGCCTCCGGTATCCCGAAGAAATTCATAAGCCCGCTTTAGGGAATCTTTATTACGCTTCATCATATAGCAAAATACCGGCATCCTACCGTATTTTCTTCCCCAAGTCGTGGAATCATTTGTTTTAACAGAAAATTGATCCTGCCATTCAGCTTTATAGTTTTCTTCCAACTGAAAATCATTTCTTTTTCCGGTGAAGAGCGAATCAAAGTATGCTGCGCTTGACTCATCAAACCATCTCTGAGTGCCACCAGAATCCACATAACAGCGCTGCACAAAATGGAACATTTCATGAGCAAAAGCGCCATAAAGTTTCGTTACGTTAAGATTTAAATTTTTAATTTTTACTTTATTTCCATTTTTGCCAACTAATTCAGTGTTTTTTGTACGTTTATATCCGGTCTTAAGGTACTCTACATTGATTTTCATAAAACCATGATCGATACCGTCATACCCAAATCGACCCCCAATAGTTATACCTAGCGGATCAAAAAGGGCCACACTATCACTTAATTGATCGAAGTATACATCCATTGGCCAGTATGTACGTTTTTTAACATCATAATTCGTGGCATAGTAGTTATATATTTCTTCCATATCAGCACTATAATTCTCTGCATCTTCCATATACACCTTATCTTTCTCTGTATTGGTCTCATCAAAGTACTTATCTGGAATATGAAGAAGAAAACGTCCATTTGGTGACGATATGGTCTGCTCTTTTGAAAAATAGAATATTACGGCAGCACCAAGCTTTCCAGCACGGGCTAACCCGGTAGATAATGTATTAGCTAAAGTGATGTCTTTTGCTAATTCTTCCATCCGGTTTATACAGATTGCCGTCATCTCACCGCCAGCGTCATAGCTTATGTTTGAAAGATAATCATCGACTCCGTCCAAGGAAACACTTGCTTTAACTTTGCCATTTTCCCATTGTGTTTTAACTGGAATCGTTTCAAAATATTCTTTCCCTTTATTGTCTTTGACAGGAATTCCAAGTTGGCAGGTATATGCTTCTCCCTCTGCCGGCTGCGGGACTTCCATTTCAAGCGTAAACGGCTCCTTGGGAATCTCTGTAAAAGCAAGATTATAAATCTGTGTATCTCCTGATTCACTAATATCGAAAAGATCAGGTGTCAAAACTGCATTTCCGGTCTCTGTATCTCCAAAACTTACACATGTTTTCTCAAGCTTCAGAGTATTAGAACGCATAGAATCTACGACCACAGGTACATCCTTCTGTGTCACGATTTTCTTTTCTTCCTCTTTAGGAGTTTTATTTCCTGAAAGCAACAAGCCAGGATGCCAGAACAAGACTATTAAAAGTTCCGCTACAAATATTCCGATAAGCACTATATCAAAAGGTTTTTTATTGTTCGGTCTACGACCAGGATTCGGCTGAATCCTTCTCATATTATTTGTATATATTGGACTGTCTGAAACATTTGGAAATGCTGAAGAACCTGTGTTTCCTACATTTCTCCGATCATTTATGTCCGTAGTGGGAGATACAGGCTGTCCGCAATTATCGCAGAATTTGGCTCCCGGATTAATTTTTGAACCACAATTTTTGCAGAAGTTTGCCATATTTCTTCCTCCTTACGGTCTCACAAGGAACAGGTATCCTACGATTCCATCCGGCCAGTGTAACTTTCCGGATGCATACATATGGTCGCCGATCGTAAAGATATCCGTCATGCGGATCTTTCCTTGGCCCTCTGCTTCGATATCGCCGTTGCCATTTACATAGCCACGAAAAACGGAGTCCTCTGTGGTATCTTCATAGTTTTCCCCGCCTTTTCCGCCTCTTCTTATGTAATACCAGTCAATACCTAGTTCAAGATCCTCGAGCGTTCCGCTGATTTCCACGTTGGCAAGCCTTTCCATTTCGGTCGCATCATCGATGATATAACATTTCCATCCACCGAAAGAGTCTTCAAAGCTTATCTTTTCAGCTTCTGAGGGGAGTTCTCCGCTCAGGACTTCTACTGTGACCCATTTGAAATCTTTTATATGCGGAAGATCATGGGTATCGAAAGAAGAGAGGTCTCGGATACTCTTTTCAGTGGATCCTTCCGTTTCCGTGCCAGGATTTAGCCAATAGTCCTCAGTCGTTTCTGCCTGGCCGGTTTCTTCAACAGGATCGAATTCCTCCGTTATGACGGTTTCTTCCATATTTGTCTCAACAGGAGTTTCATATTCCGTATCTGTAATACCGGAATTAAAATCCTCTGTTTCATCAATACTTTCATATTTACTTTCCGATAAACTTTCCTCGATCACTTTATCCTTAGAAGGTCTAAGGGAAATCAGAATTACCACCAAGAGAACAATGTCAAGCACTGCAAATATAGGGGTTATATTTAGCTTTTTCATAATTTGCCCCTCCAGAAATATTGTTTACTAATTTAGTTTTCACGTTCCATATTTTAATCTTGGTTTAATTTTAAACCAGATCAGAAATACAGAAAAGCCATAATTATGTTTCGGCTCTTTTGCTTAGCCTTAGGCGGTACCTCATGAAACGGGGCACAATTTTCTGAAAATTTCTTATAAAAATACTAATACGTAAAAAAGACTTCCCATAATTACTGAGTAGAACATACAAGAATTATTTTTCATAGAAGGAGTTTTAAAGATGAGGAAAAATATTGCAGTAAAACTTGCTGCTACAGCTCTCTGCCTTTCCATGATGGGAATACCTGGAAGTGCCCCTGCATACGCCGGCACAGTAGATGCAATCCTTAAGACTGGTGGAATCCAGATAGGTTTGGAACAGAAGATGCTGGACGAAAGCGGGAACCGAGTAGATCCATATGAAGTAAGTCTGCACCCTACGGAAGAAGTATCGTATATCGTAAGCGTAAAGAATGACTTATCACCGGCTTATATAAGATTAAAGCTCAAATACACCGGCGAATTTGATGGTGTTGATGACAGTATGCTTAGAGGTGTAAGCGATAAATGGGTAAAGCAGGGTGATTACTGGTATTACACAGAACCCGTTAAGACCGGTTCTCTTACCGATTTCTGTACCAGCCTTGTAATGCCAGAATTCCCCGAGTCAACTGGAGTTCCCGTATCAGTGAGCGTTGATGCTGATGCCGTGCAGTCTGCAAACTTTACTCCTGACTTCACATCCACATCCCCATGGGGTGATGTAGAAATACAGTCCCACGCATCTTTTGGTGATTCCGTAAGATCTGATTCAGGTGATTCAGGTTTCCATATTACTTTTGAGGACATAGAAGATGGTGAGATGAATGAGTCAAACGATCTTTTCAAGAATTTCCGATCTCTCATGCCTGGAGATACTGTTTCAGAGAAAATTACCATCAAGAATGAGTATAACAGACCTATTTCTATCAGACTTTCATCTGACAACAATGATAAAGATACTTCCTTAAATAAATGGATAAACGTTGAAATAAAACGTTTAAGCACCGAAGGCACTGATGAAAAAGTTGTTTATTCGGGCCCTCTTTACGGTGATGACTTAGAAAAAGACATAAACCTCGGCATAATTGGCAAGGACAGATTCCAGGAGTACTTAGTAACTCTTTTAGTTGATAAGAATATGCCTAACTCTACGATGATGCAGGATTACTCTGTTTCATGGGATATTTATTCTAATAATACTACAAGTGGTGGATCCGGAGGCAGCGGTAGTCCCGGAACTGACTTTAATACATATGATCCCAACGGTCCGTCAGTACTCGGAGTGGACAGACCTATAGAGATTCCCTCAATCATCCAGAATCTCCCCTTCTCAGACTCAATCTCACAGGTAATAGGTGATATAAAGGCAAACTACAGACCAGGGGCAAAGGATTCAAAGGGAAACAAGCTCACCTCAAATGATGCATCACTTTTAGGAAAAGACGGTATCTACTACGCATTCAGAGATGGTGAAGACGTTAAGGGTGCTGACAGAGACATAGCCGGAAACTATAAGACCGGAGACGTGTTCCCGTTTGCAATGCTTGGAGGTATCTCAATTTTTGGATTCCTTGGACTTTTATTTAGTGGAAAGAAAAAGAAAGGTGAAGGAAATGCGTAAATTAGTGACATTCTTATCAGTTGGAGCAATAGCTGTAAGTAGCTTATCAGGAACTCTGACAGCCCAGGCTAATACAAACAATCAAGTTAAAAACACCGCAGAACGCTATAGCGAACTGGAAAAGGCTGCGAGTTTCGATACCTCAAAGGTTTCTGTAAACAGAATCACACATTCATTTGAACAGAAAACCGTATACACCACATTCGATAAAGAAAAAGATCCAAAGGAAATACTGGATGAGCCGGTTCTTATTAATGACATACCATTCATAGTAAGCAATACTGAAACTCCAACCTTTATATCACAGGAAACAGTAAAGCCGCTTGTAAAGACAATAGTTACTGATACGTTTCTTGGCGAAGAGACAAACGAATCTAACCAGCCATTCCCTTCAATTTTCGAAGAAGGCGTTAAGTATAACCTCACATCTAAAACTCTGATTGAGGGAGCTGTTAAAGACAGAAAAGAGCATAAGTCTACAGAGGTCACATACACATCTGTAGAAGATAAAGTTAAAGTTCCTGAAAAAACGGTTATAGAAATGTCTGATAAAGCATCCGGTAAGGAATTTGAAGCTACCCTCGACCTTGTAAAAGGAGAGGTACTTAAAGAATACTGGGACAACGACTTTGAATTCCCCATAACAGTATCAGGCTACGGCGATGCAAACGTATTTAACCTTAACGGAATAGAAATACCGGCAGATGCAGAACTTATCAAGTATAAGGACGAATTCTTAAAGATGCTCGACCTTAGCACAAAGGCTTATGAGATCGAATCCATAAAGTGGGACGGTGAAGCATACATGGTTAACGGAAACACCATGAGAAATGCTGTTGCAAAGGGCAGAAAGTACGTAAAGGACATAAAGGCTATTTATGAAGCAGACGTACCTCTCCCCGCTATGCCGGAAAAATCATGGAGATGCACATACACAGAAGAATTCCCGGAAGGTAATACTCTGTACACCATGGTCACAAATGCCACCTACACAGTTGATCCAACAGTCGCTCAGTCAAGAGGCGGTCTCTTAGGCGTTCTCGATTCCGTAGTTGGTACCATTACGGCAGCTTACAGTGCAGTTATTGAATCCTTCACTGAGAGACCTATTGCCACAACTATACCTCTCGTTCTTGTCGCAGGACTTATATCTATCATTGTGACAAGAAAGATAAAAGAAAAGAAGATACTGGCTGAAAATACTGCAGGTAATATTTAAGTGATGGTAAACCCCCAAAAATTTTCTGAGAAAAAATCTCAAAAATGAACAAAACTTTTTATTAATTAATGAGTCATTGCAATATGAAAAAAGAGGTCTTCTTCACACAAAGACCTCTTTTTTTGGATTACAACCGTCCTCCTGGTTGCAAAAAAAAACAATCAAAGCAAGGAGGTTCAGCATTAAATGTATTTATCATTTCAATGCAATAAGATAACCCAGAGATTTAGTAAGTTCGGCATTAATTTTTGAATAATATGCCGTTGCCGCTGTATTATAAGCGGTCACTTCTGTATTATGTGCAATCTGCTTTGTATAATCATCGATACTTTTGATATTGGCATCAATTTTTGCAAGAGAAGACACTGCTTTGTTCATTGAACTATTCAGACTTACAAGGCTGGAATTCATGCGCGATAGTTGACTATATACCATGAATTGATTAGCCTTAATCTCTTCCATGGACGTAAGAACTTTTGAGAGCTGTGAGATCACCATATTCTGCCTTAGTTCAGATTCATATAAATTGTAGGCTCCATTCACACCACTCAGCGTTTCGCACCTTCCAGATTCTAAGTACTCATAAAATGACGAATATGCTATTAGATTACGATACTTTGGAAAAACAACATTCATACTCTCATATGCTACTCTGGCATCGATGCACTTTTTTAGCATTTCTTCTGCCTGATTAACATCCTGTTCCCAAATATTATCTGGCAATGGCTCGTGAAGGACTATATTCTTTTCTTCTAATTCAGTTTTAGCTTTTTCAAGATCCTCCTTAGCCTTTTCTAATAACCTTTGAGCACTTTCTACATCGTTAAGATGATCTGATTTTGCTTTGTTTTTTGCCTCCAACCTTGCTTCACTCATCTTGTTGGCTTTATGTTCTTGAATTCTTTCTATCTCTTTGGAATAATTATTCAGTGCAAGCTTCCATTCTGCGACTGCAGTATCATATGCCGATATTTTACTTGCATTTTCAGCTTCTATTTTTTTTCTATTAAATAATCCTGGCTTTTTTAACTCTGGCTTTTTTGGTTCCTCCGGTTTTTCTGGCATTGGTTCTTCAACGTAATTCTCCATGATCTTATTATAATAATCTAGCCATCCATCATCATTCTCCTTACATACTAATAAATATCTTTCTGCTTCTTGTAGGTTTTTATTGGCCTCTGTAAGGACTTTTTCTTCTCTATTTGAGTTTAGTACTTGATATATTAAGCGACTGGCTTCTTTCTCAGTAAAATAAAGTACAGGCAATCGTTCAGAGAGAGAAACAATATTTGTCTCAATTTGAATGAGGTTATAAAGATATTTTTTAAGAAAACTTGTTTCGCCAGAAGGTTCTCCATGGTCTTTTAGTACCGTATTTTCTGCCAATTCAATACGCTCTTTAATTAAGATGCTAATTTGTTCTTTGGACTCAATCTCCATCATCTTTTTTCTGTAAAAACGGAGCAATTCAAATGTTTCATCGACAGTAAGGTGATAGCTATCGCTATATGAGTCATCTCCACTAAGTATTTTCTTTCCTATTGTGACTATCCTGCCTTCCTCCATGTAATTTCTAGTTTTATCATCGTGAGTATGAGGAATGTTATTTTTTTCACAGAATTCATATGCTAGTGAATTGTTGGTATATATGAATTGGTCATCATCTATTTTGCCACCGTATGGCTTTTTGCATTTATATGCTTCATATTTTTCTTGATTTACATATTTTAAATTATGAATCGCATAATCATCATCGCGATTTGTATACACTTCTGGGAAACTCTTATTGTTATCTTCAAAAAATTTTCCACATGAAGAATATAAATAACCAGGTTCCATGCTAAGGGAATGCCCACAACACTCGCAAATAAAACCATTGGGAGAAAAAAACTGGGTGATCTCGTTAAATATTCTTTTTTTAGTTTTGGCATAAATAGATGTTGGTAATTTTAATTTTTTATTTTCTTTTAGTGCTTCGCAATCGCCATCATAGCCTGTGGCACGACGAGCAAAATAAGAAATTTGATAATTTTCCCATCGAGCAATCTGCTCAATCCCACAATGTGGGCATACCGCTAATATGAACGGATCACGTCGCGAAATATATGCTTCACATAAGATATTTTTCGTAATACTAGGTTCCCCAGAATAACCAGAATATTTTCTTATCTTTATAGCCATATAGGTATGCTCCTTTACTTTATATAATTAATTGAACAATTTTATAGGCACGTATATCATATGTTTATACTATAACACAGAATCATTATAAAAATGTCACTTAGCTATTTAGGTTTTACTGTTGTTTTGTAGATTATATGTAAAGTATATAAAACCTTATGGATCCATGAAAATATGTGAAAAAAAGGGGCAAAACTGAATGTTTAAAAATTTCAGTTTATTATGCTACTGTCTGAAACAATTTGATCCTTCTCATACCTCTAATATGTGCAGGATTTTTGTTATCTGAAAAATCCCCTTCCATAATTAAATTATCAGAAAAGCTTATCTTTTATCGAAAGGGGATAAATACATATGATTACAGCAAAAGATTACCAGACAAGAACAGAATTTAAACCTCTTAACAACCCATCCGTTCCGGGTGTTACTATCATTGCTACGGATATAGGCTACTCCGGAGTTAAGACATATTGTGAAAGCGGTGTATTCTGCACACCATACTATGCAAAAGATTTAGGAGTAAATCCGGAAATGCTGAGCGGTTCGTTAAGTCCTGAAGAAATATTGTATCGGGATGCAGAAACAAGGCACATCTGGCGAGTTGGAAAAACAGCCCAGGCGCTTGTAAGCCAGTCAGATACCAATGATTGTGATGGAGAGCTTGTATCGAGATACAGGTATCACACCACAATGTTTAGAATCTCTTTGGAGACAGCCATAGGTCTCGCACTTATTCATAACGGATACCGTGAACCAAAAGATCTTAATGGCACCATTGCAATTCAGACAGGACTCCCACCTGCATACATCGAGGAGGATACAGAGCTTATAAAGGATGCATTCGTAGGCAAGCATAGATTCTCGCTTAAAGTTTCAGAGACCGGTCAGTATGTACAGTTTGATTTCGAGCTTACAAGTGGTTGCGTTGATGTTATGTCACAGCCAAAAGGTACTCTTATGAACCTTATGGTTGACGATAATGGAAATCTCGACAGCCTTATCAAGACATTTTCCGAAAACGGAGCCATTCTTGATATCGGATATGGGACACTTGACTTCTTTGAAATAACCGAAAGATCCATTTCCAATAAGGAATCTTTTACAAAATTCTCAATGAATTCAGTACTTAAAAAAACATCCGAAAAGATAAAAGAAAAATTTGGGGTGAAGCTCAGGGCTTCTGCTATGCAGAACTGCCTTGAAACCGGAAAAGTAAGAGTATGTAAAAGAGTCAAAGGAAGACCACCTGTGATAAAGTCCGAAGATTTTACAGATTTACTCCAGGAAGCCAGTAGAGAAATATGCACTGAGGCAATGGAACAGGTGACAAATACATTCGATTTCTCAAATTATAAGTATATCGTAATCACAGGCGGAACCGCAGCTGCATGGGAATCCTACATTAGAGAGTATTTTGCCGAAATGGACATTAAACTCATACGTGGAGATGAAAACACAAACATCGGCATGACATATTCTAATGTCAGGGGATATTACTTCAATCAATTAACATCACAACGGAAAAGGAAAGCAAGGTGTGCCTAATGTACCTACCGATTAGACTACATGATAATGGTGACCATGTTCTGGTAGAACTATTTACTAATTATAATGTTTCGGCAAGTATATTTCTCGATGCACTGTATGCAGATATTAAGAAAATTCCTCTTCAGTTCGGTATGCCACAAAAAAGAGAGGGAGAATGTCCTATAAGAACCCGTTTTACATTGGGTATAAATGATGACGAACTAATAGACTATGTAAATGGGATAACACCCGGATATCGCAATGAATGTTTAAAATTCATCCTTAAGGAACACATATGTCTTTTCCGTGACTACGTATTCTATAACAAAAAACCAATCGAAACCACTGATGAAAGATATGTTGATTTTCCTAAGGATATTATGGAAGAAAGCGGGAAGAAAATAAAAAGAAGGTGGAAAAAAAGCACATTCTGCGATCAGACAGAGGACAAGACTGTAAGTCAGAACGTCGAGATTAACATAGATACTAAAAATATCATTGAACTAACAAATGAAAAAGCACTGTCAAAATCAGATATTCCACATATCAATCAACTAGTTTCGGGTAAAGAAACAAATGATAAGCGTAAATTCTCAGATAATTCTTCAAAACCTAAAGCAGATGTGAAGATCGTTTCCGATGAATCTTTAGAGGAAAACGTTGAACACAGCGAGGCTTATCTGGAAGAAGGCCGTAGAATGCTTGATGAATATCTGAAAGAAATCAGAGAAAGTATAAATAATGATGATACTCTTATACATTCACCTAAAACAACTACTACAGCAAACACAAGTGTTACAGAAACCATTGCCGAAAACAATAAGAGCACTGATTTCGACCAGGATGAAGCACAAGATATATACGATGGATTCTTTAATGCGAATTGTTAAAACGAAACTATATGTACGACTACATACTGCTGTCAGTAATATATTGACGCGGTATTATGTTATGAGTAAAATCTGATGGGAATTCAAATCAAAAGGAAGTCATCAATATGCTGAAGGACTTCCAAAACGAGTGGGGGAAAAAGAAAAAACATGTACGATAAGAGACAAGAATTCGAGAAACACATCAAAAATAAACTTGAGGAGATACGGATACTCTGTAACAGAGCCAGAATCCCTTTTGTTTTTGTAGCTGCACTTTACGATGACGATGAGAAAACAAAATATGCAAGCTATATTGATGCCAATGATGGTGATGGAAGAGATATGGAAGGTTATGCATGGAACGGACTTGCTCCAAGAACAATGGGATATGAGTTCACAGATAAGGACAATCGTATAGTCCAGATTGCAAAAATTATGAACGGCGAGGTTGCTGTGCCAAACGGAGACAAGCAGCGTGCAAAATTCGAAGTCATAGAATCGATGAGTTCAAATCTCGGAGATGAGTTTAAGTCCATGTATGACTTAAAGGATGATGGCACCATTAACGATGACTTCAGTTCTGATGACGACGATGATGACATGGATTTAATTGAAGATGAATTTGAAGACGAATAAGAGCGTATAATCCTCCTGATTAACGCGTGATACAGCCACACATGCGTGGCTGTTTTTTTGTGAAAAAAAAGGAATTTCATAAGAGTTTTATGATGATGCTTGCTTTGGTATATACCACGATATATACCTAATCACAGGAAAGGTAGGTGTTTATTATGATGACTGCAAAAGTATTTGAAAATGGAAGAAGTCAGGCAGTAAGACTGCCGAAGGAATATCGCTTTACATCCGATGAAGTAATGGTCAATAAAATTGGAGATATAGTTCTTTTATTTCCAAAGACAAATAATTGGGATTCCTTTAAGAAGGCAATAGATATGTTTTCTGATGATTTCATGTCAGATAGCCGCACGGAGAATCCGGTACAGGAGCGTGAAGAGCTATGAGATATATGTTGGATACCAACATTTGCATTTATGCGATCAAGCATAAACCGGAGAAAGTATTTCAGGAGTTACAGAAACATGAACCATCCGAAATCTGTATTTCATCTGTAACATATGCAGAATTGGTACATGGTGTAGAAAAGAGCACAGTAGTTGAGAAGTACAGACTGGCACTTTCCCTTATGCTTGCAAATATTGAAATAATGGATTTTGATGTCGATGCCACAAATTACTATGGAAAAATCCGAGCTAATCTTGAGAAAAAAGGAACCCCGATAGGTCCTCTCGACATGATGATAGCAGGCCATGCTCAGTCGTTTGCTTACACTCTGGTAACAAAAAATGTCAGAGAATTTGCCCGGGTTGAAGGCCTAAAGATTTAGAATTGGATTGAATGATAGTTTCCATATATTAGGCAAACTACGTGCCATTTTGATATTGTCACTCAAATATATGTTTGCTAATATATTAAGCATATTAAGACTAATTGAATCCGAATGTACGGCAAATTAATACTATTGAGGTATCAACAGAAGCAGTAGACACATATTCAAGATACTTCAAAAATGTGCAAAAGAGGTAATAAAGGATATGGAAAACTCACTATATATCGAGTATATAAATACCCACGTAGAAGAAATTGCCGAATATGTTAACAGTTTTTTTGAAGAACGCAAAAACTTTATCCGTGCTCGGCTGATTCGAGAAATACGAAAATATATTGAATCGCCAATAGAACACTATGTATGGAAATCTGATGGCAATAAGTACGACCACTCGGGTATCCTGGTTGAAGATGGTTATGTATCTTTAGACCAGACAGTAACAGATTTTCTTGAAAATGAGTACACTGGAGGCAAAAAATCAACGCATATGAGCGGGATGGGATGGAGTTATCCTACTTATGGAGATGACCTTAGTTATTTGACCATCGAGCTTGGTTCTGAGTTGATGTTTGCGGCTATCAAAAATTATTTGGAAAACTCATTTTCAATAGTATTGTCTGATCAGGACTTTTTAAAGATTCAGGAAGAATGCTGTGATTTCGATGAAATTTATGATAACTGTAAGGCGTCCGATTTTTTCATAGCAGAGCCTGTCATTGAATTTGTCGGAATAGGAAACTTTAGATTGATTGATATTATGCTGAAGGCAAAGACACATGTTAGACGTTACAGATAATCGCCAGACAAACTACATCATCATTATATGAGTCGCCCGACAAATGGGGCGCTAGAACCTTGAAAACCTAATACATTACCTTTTCTAAATAGTATAATAGAGATAGGATCTGTTGGAGGTATAGTTTATGTCATTTGCAACAAATTCATCTCAGCAAATCAGCTTG
>JAGAXP010000251.1 GCA_017940955.1 Oribacterium sp. | reverse complement strand
GGTGGCGCAGCTGCTACATTCCTTCGTAAGAAAGAGTCTTTCGAGGACTAATCTGTAATTAACCCTTTTACAGAAATTTAATTAGATAAATCCGGTGAAGCACCTTATAATAAATATTTGGTGCTTCACCCATATAAAAAATTTCTGGATGGTAAGTTTTAAGGGAGGTCCGATGGAGAGGGCGGCAACATTAGCAAGAATCGGTAATCAGATACTTGGATTTATGGCTACGGTCATGATCATCATGATGCTTGCCTACGGTGGTTATTCTCTCTGGGATGTGTACGTAACCTACAGCGGTGCATTCATGTCCAGTGACCTTATGAAGTTAAAGCCGGGTACTCAGGGCAATAATGCTCCTACATTTGAAGAGTTAAGAAGAATCAATAAGGACGTTAAAGCCTGGTTAACCGTTGATGATACCCATATCGACTATCCTGTTCTTCAGGGCATCGATGATATGGAGTATGTAAATAAAGATGTATACGGAGAGTTCTCACTTTCCGGAGCGATATTTGTATCGTATAAGAATAAAGCAGATTTCAGTGATCCCTACAATCTTTTGTACGGACACCACATGGACAATGGCGGTATGTTTGGTGACGTCATGGAGTTCATAGATGAAGGTTACTTCAACAGACACCGGACAGGAAAGCTTTACCTGCCTGACAGGACCTACGATTTAGAGTTATATGCATTGATAGAATGTGACGCATATGACAAGTACATCTATCATGTAGAAAATGCGATAGAAGATATGGAAGGGTTCCAGGCTTACGTAAAGGAAACAGCTACACATTATAGGGATATTAATGTCACGGCAGATGATCAGATCATCAGCTTGTCGACATGTGTTGATGCTCAGACTAATGGAAGAGCAGTAGTATTGGGACGAATGGTACCGACTGAGCAAACTGGTTAGAGGAGGCTCGCAAAGGATGAGTAGAGTATTAAGAAAAAACTATATAGGAGCATTCATGGTAATGCTGTTTGCGTTACTCCTCAGTATGAGTGCATTTGCAGCGGAATATAAAGTAGACACAGAAGTTCCTTTCAGTGTTACGATGAAGGGCGAAAAGGCATCATCTGAAGATGTGACTGTAACCATAACGCCCATTGACGGAGCACCGGAATTTGATCAGGATTCTATAACACTGTATGCCAAGAAGGGCGAGACAGTTAAGGGTTCTTTTAAGATGACTTCTACAGCCGGAGGAACAGCTCCAACTGAAGATCCGTCAGCTGCATATGATCCTTCAGCTGAGTATGATCCGTCAGCTGCATATGAATCAGAAGCAGCAGGAGAGACAGGCGGATATGTAGAGCCAAAGGGATTCGTAGAGCCCGGTTACTATGAGTATGAAGTAAGACAGATCAGCGGTAACACAGATGCGTATGTATATGATGATACGGTTTATAAGGTTATCGTAGCTGTTCGTAATGATAAAGATTATAATCTTGAAGCTACTGTACTTGCTTATAAGAACAAAGATGAAAAAGCAAAACAGGATATCGAGTTTATCAATATATATGAGCCATGTTTTTCAGACCCTCCTGTAAAGAAGGTTGTAATTAGTGATGAAGGCACTGCACCTGATGATGCAAAGTTCCGTTTCTCAATGAAGGCAAGTGATAAGACATATCCGATGCCTGAGGGAAGCGTTGACGGAGTTAAGACCATCACAACAGGTGTTGGTGAGTACGAGTTTGGTAATATGTACTATGAGAAGGAAGGTACATATACATATAGTATTGTCGAGGAAAATGACGGACTTCCAAACTTCACTTATGATGGAACCATGTATACCATCAAGGTAGTAGTTGAGAAGAAGGATGGAAAGCTTGAAGCTACAAGAACTACTTATAAGGGTACAACACTTGCAGATATAGCATTGTTTGAGAACCACTATAGAAAGTCAAGCGGAAGCAATAATTCAGGCAGTTCAACCACAACAACAAGCAGCGACGGTTCACACAGATCAGATTGGAATGACAGTGAAGAATATAATGATAGCAACGATGCATCATCCGAGCCGGGAGGAAGTGTTCTTGGAGCAGTAAGAGATGCTATTGAGGACGGTCCTGTAGGTCAGGTACTTGGAGCAGCCCGTGATCTCGTTGAGGACAGCCCTGTAGGTCAGGTTCTCGGCGCAGTAAGAGGAGCTACCAGAACCGGAGACAACAGTTTCATGATGGTTTCAGGTCTTTGCTTCCTTGCAGCAATGGCAGTTCTCGCAGGATGGATCACAACATTCATCAAGAGATCAAGATAAAATATTAAATCAGATTAAATAGGGGGCGTTGTCATTCGGGTAGAATGTCGATGCTCCTTTTTACAAAACACGGGGAGAGAGATATTTGGATACAATTTCATTAGCAGCAAGAATAGGAAACAGAATATTGAACTTACTCGTGTCGATGTTTGTTGTGGTGGCAATCAGTTACAGCAGCTATGCTCTGTGGGACACCTACAATGTTTACAGGGGCGCGTTCCTGAATGATGATCTTCTGAAGTACAAGCCCTCGGGAGGAGTAGGAGAAAGTAACCCGACACTGGAAGAGCTGATGCTCATAAATAAGGATGTGCTTGGGTGGATCCAGGTGGATGATACCCACATTGACTATCCTTTCGTGGTGGGTAAGGACGATATGGAGTATGTCAACAAGGACATCTACGGGAACTTTTCCCTGTCCGGTGCCATCTTCCTAACCATGGCCAATGCCCATGACCTGAGCGACAGATACAACCTGATGTATGGTCACCACATGGACAACGGCGGTATGTTCGGTGATGTTATGGAGTTTATCGACAAGAAATACTTCGATAAACGAAAGACCGGAATACTTTATACTCCGGACACCACCTACAACATCGAGATCTGGGCCTGCATCGAGACTGACGCCTATGATGATGAAGTCTACAACGTCCTCACCAAGAAAACAGAAGATGACATGGCTCACTTCATAAGCTACGTCGAGAAGAACGCCACCAACATCCGTGACGACCTTGACATCCAGCCCTCCGACAAGCTCATCGCCCTCTCCACCTGCGTCGACGCCGCCACCAACGGCCGCGCCCTGGTCATCGGACGACTGACAAAATGATGCATAAATATGAAAAATCTCCGGAATGACTCCGGAGATTTTTTTGACGTAAAATTTTAAAAATGATAGTTAATACCACTTTGTTTCATTATAACATTTGCAAGCATTCTGGATTTAATATTACCATCTATAGTAAAAGTCCGTTTAGTTATAGGACTATACCAAATATCGTGGTCACCTTTGCCATGTCTGACAAAGTAACAGCCATTCTCTTTAACAAGCCTGATAATTTCAGGATTAAAGTTTTTAGACATTAGGCGCAGTCTACCCGACGTTCCTGTGTCAGAAAACTATATGAAGTACAATTGATTTTATTAAACTCAATTAGTTCAGGAACAGCATCCATAACACGTTTAATAAGATTGTCATACGATTCCGATTCAAGAGCCAAACCAATTTCATCGCAGACTGCAATATAAACAGATGCTTCTTCATCCCATGTTATATTAATCTTTATATCCATGATAAACCTCCTGTGGTTGTTTTCTCACTTCTTAAAAGACTTCAAATAATAAAAAAATGATGTTGGATGTAAATTCACATAAATTACGTAATAGGTACCTTATATTCATCCATAGCCTGCATTGAGAGAACTTCCATAGCGATATCCTCGTCATCCCAGTCAGGGTGAATTGACAAAGCTTTACGTACATATCCAAGCAAATCAGGAGTTATTTTTAAAAATGAGATTATGTCATTATCTGACAACAATCCGTTATTACCACGGATAGATTTGACAATACGCATATAATCTCCAACCATTATGGCATCGCCTTTAAAAGTATTATTATACATATAGTCAGTTCTCCTTTCCTCATTTTGTTTTATTTTATTAATGGCAGCATCAAGCATCATGGTGTATTCTGAAGCAGGCGCTCTACCGTTCATATAGGCTAACACTTCCTTGATCTGATCACTAACTTCGTGACCTTCTTTGTCACATGTACCCTTAGCATTTAGAACAATTTTCTGAGCGGAATCCTCAATCTTAACACTTGAATCCCAGATACATAAAGTTTCAAATGGGTACATATACCAGCCTTTTCCGAACGGATCGTAAGTGGTGAAGAATATGATATAACTCTGCTTTAGTTTTGAAAAATGTTCTCCTTTATTTACCATATCGACATCGATGGCACTTTGATAATATCGGAACCTTTTACCTAGAAATGGAAATATAGAAGCCTGCATCTCAACGTCATAGACAGTATTTTCGTCATCCTCAACAAACACATCCATGCGGATTCCTCTGGAATCATATCCGGTTTCAATAGTTTTTTCTCGTTCTATAATATTAATTTTATTAATCTTTTTTTTAAAAATCATTTCGAGAAGAGGTTTCACATTTTTGACATCGTACATAACAGTCGTAAACATATAGTCGTCCGTTATGGTTAGCTGGTCAAAGGGTTTCTTTGTGTAAATATTACTCATAGATTAGTCTTTCCTTTGCTGTCAATCTCATTATAACATCGAAGCCGGTAATGAATTACTAAAAAAAGAGAAAATTAAAGACAGCTTGCCCGTTTCTAATGATCGACAATAAATTTGATAAAATATTGGATTTTATATCTCCGGAACCGGAGAAGTTGGATTCTATCTGAATAGAAATATCGAAATATTATACATGTACTTTATCGACTTGCTTATAATACAAGACGGTAATACAAAAGTCAACAATGATTTAATGTTACCACTGGGGACGGTTCTCGCCGGCGAGAACCGTCCCCAGTGGCACTCAAAGGCCTCCACGAGACGTTGTGGTGAAATAAAAATTATTTCCTAAAGATGGTTTTCACACCAGTGAAAACCATCTCTTTTTTTGTCTTACAAAGCCTTATTTTATCTTTCTACAATGCATGAATATTTATTCATAACCCTTCCTCCACCTTCATTCCCCAAAACTTATTTCTTCTATAATAAAAAGCAAAACATTGACTTAAATTTATCAATCATCTTTGATTTCTAAACTTTCTGTTTAACTTTATAAAGAAAAGAAATTGCTTTCTAAAATATGATAAAAAAGAAGTATCTTGCAAAAAATACTTAAAATTTAATCTTTTTTGTAACACCCACCTTGCTATGTTAAGGCTACAAAGCAGTTAGGTTAGCGGTTGGATTTTACAGAGGATAGAGATTATGAAACGAGTTAAATATTCCATCAAGAATTTAATAAAAAAGGGGTTATCAACACTCTTATCGGTATGTCTCATAGTATCAGGAGTACAGACACCTGTATATGCAGCAGAAGCCTCAATCCCGACAGAGTCCACTGCAACAGTATCAGGTCTCGTTAATAAAAAGGTTGTACTTGATCTTTTAAGTGACGATCTGAGGGAAGCAGCACTCACAGCAATCCGTGAGAACCGGCTGTTTGAGGCAGAGGACTATCTGGGGGCGACTTCAGACAGCGCTAAGGCAATAAAAGAATATGAGGCATTCTTCAACAGGAATCCGGGACTGTACGTAGTAGAGGTTCCAGATTCCATCAGAGATATTCTTTCAAGCGAAGCAGATTCAGAGCTTAGGATTTTCGTACAGAAGGACGAAAAGAAAGCCAAGGTTGATCTGGAAGAAGCAGTAAATGATGAATCGGTTCTTTCAAGAGACGTAACCTTCCGTTACGGAACAGAAGATGACATCATCCTTTACGAGCCGTCATCTCAGATCGACACTCTGGTAAACGGCGGAGAGGATGCTTACTACAGAGATCCGGAACAGGACACAGCAGACAATTCCGATTACCAGCTTACCGGAAAAGAAAAGATCACCTTCATGTTTGTCAATGCTTCCGACGGAGCGGTCAGATACACACTGAAGGTTGACGGTGTCAAGTATGATTCTGTAGAGGTTTGCGGAAGGACAGCAGCTCTCAAGCATGTACTTTCACAGGCAGGCATCAAGAAGACAGAAGAGACCACAGAAGCGGCAGTTGAAACTACAGCAGCGGTTGAAACTACAGCAGCACCGGTTGAAGCTACAGTACCGGCGCAGTTGACAAACGTAGGAGCAGCATTAGGAACAGAGGAAGTAATACAGAACGGCGAAAACATTATCCCTGAAGGCACAGCTAATGATCATTCAGAAATGATCGGAACGCTGGTACCGGAAGGTCAGGAAGCTGCAGAGCCCGGACCTATGGCATATAACGAAAATGACAGCACTGAAGCTGCAAATCCTGTTACAGCTGAACAAGGAGCTGCAGAAATAGAGAGCGGTGCTGATACAGGAGACAACAACGAGGTTTACATCGCAGGCGACACAAACACATCACAGCAGGGGCTGACAGATAACGATACAACAGTGCAGACAAACGATGACGCAGCATTGGTGACAGATAACGGCACAGCAGAACAGACAAACGATGACGCAGCATTGGTAACAGATAACGGCACAGCAGAGCAGACAAACAAAGACGCAGCTGAACAGGCAAACGATAACGCAGCAGAACTGACAGATAACGATACAGCAGGGAACAACGATACAGAAGATAATGCCAACATCGGAAATGAAGATGGAGCACCGGCAGAGAACAATGACACAGAAGATGATGCTTCCATCGGTGACCAGATAGCAGAAGCAGTTCAGGAAGCAATCGAAAATGCAGGCGATGCAATACTCGGAAGAATGGTTGCTTACGCGGATGAGATCATAGGCGAGGGTTACGTTTTCGAAGATGAGCAGCAGGGTCCCGAAACAGAAGAAGAGGAAAAAAATGAAGATATAGCTGCAGAAGCGGGAAACACAGAAGGAAATGACAACGATGCAGCAGACAAAAAGGAAATACAGGCAGACTTAACAGACAACGACGGTACAGAAGAAGGGGGACAGCAGGGCGGTCAGGAATACGGACAGGAAGAAGGTCAGCAGGATGGACAGGAATACGGACAGGAAGAAAGCCAGCAGGGTGGACAGGAAATCGGACAGCAGGGCGGACAGGAAATCATACAGCAGGGTGAAGGACTCGGAACAGAGACATTGGAACAGAACGAAGGATCCGGAGCAGAAATAGTTGGACAGAATGAAGCAGGATCAGGAAATGGATCAAATGTAACTATAGTGGACATTTTCACAGAAGATAATCAGGAAGAAGGGGTTCAGAACGATACAACTTCAGCAGGAATATCCACAGGGGATGTACCGGCAACAGCCATCGAGGGAACGATTCCTGAAGGACAGGATCTTACAGGAATGATGGCTGAACCTGAAACCACAGCAGCGGCAGAGATTCAGAAGCCGGAAACCACAGTTAAAATACCGGTTGCTTCACCATCTGAGGTCGAGGAGACAAAGGGTGAGTACGATGAATTTGCTAAGGCCCTCATAGAGGAAGTCAAGCAGGCCGTTCTGGAAGATAAGGATGCAGCAAAGGAACAGATTAAAGTAGCGAAAATAGTACAGTACTCCATCGGATCACTCGGAAAGATACATTATCTCACAGAGATAGATGGATACTCAGTAGAAATATTCGCAGCACAGGACGCATTCGGAGGTTTCAAACCGACACTTGAAGTTAAGAGACTTTACAAGCCGGAAGAGGCTGAAGGAAACGGAGAAGCTCCTACAGACGCACAGATCGCAGAGCTTAAGGCTAACGGAATTTACGACAATTCACTCTTACTGGACATCTGCTTTAAGAACGATGCCGGTGACGAAGTCGAGCCAAACGGAAACGTAAACGTAAGAATGACCTTGAACGATGAAGAGCTTCTCAAGAAGATCGACGCATCTTCACTGGAGGTTCATCACATCAAGGATGACAACAGCACATTAAAAACAGAAAAGGTAGCAGAAAAGGAAGAGGTAAAGATACTTGATGGAAACGACTTACAGATCAGTGATTCGGATCTTGAGGCTAATGCAGAAGCAATAGCAGCAGGTGAGGAGGCTGAAGTCGAGGTTGCAAGTGCAGTTGCTGAGTTTGAGATTGAGAGCTTCTCGCTTTTCGCTATCACCTGGAAGACCAATAACTACCAAACCACAGAAGCGGAAATCAAGGTGCACTATTATGAAGAGTACACCGAAAACGGAGAAACAAAGTATAGAGAAATTCTTTTAAATACCAGCAAAGATGCTGAGGGAGAGAATATATACGATGCCCATAACGAATTCGGTGTGATACTTGAGCTTAGTGATGTAACCAGCGGTAACGTGAAGTTAGCCGAGTGGCAAGGTGGAGTTACAGGCTATGACTACGTTGAAGCAAGACTCGATAGTGTTAATGGAACAAAGGTGGTTACGGATGTAGCAAGAAATGATAGTACCAAAAAGATAATATTCAAAGATACAAATGGTAACGAAGTTGAGGCTGCGGGTGCAACCACTGAAACCACAACCACTACAGTAGATAATTCTGGTTGGGTAAAAGACAATCAAAAGGGAACTTATAACGAATATCATGAATTGCTGGAATTGTACTATTACTCCAAAAACGGAGATCCACATCGTCACAATAGAGATCCTAAAGGTTATTACGGCGACAATGATTCGGATTTTAAGCCTTTTACAGGAAGTGAGGGTAAATCCACCGTATATTATAAGACCGGCAGTACATATGTGAAGAATGAAAAAAGCTATACACTATTTGAAAAGTATAAAGGGGATAGATACAGATATGTAACTGATATTCAGGAAGTATCCACAACGACAACAACACCAGCAGAGAAACACGTTTATCTGATTTATCATAAACACTCATATCCTATAGGTGGTGATGGAGAAGCATTGAATGCCGATGACTATCCAATCACCAGGGAGAAGACACTAACATCGAATGACGATGGTACATATAAGCTGACACTTAGCGTAACAGGTAAAAAGGATAATTCGGAATTAAGGAAACCGGTAAATGTGGTTTTCGTTTATGATACATCAAATTCGATGAAATATGACAAGAATGGCAATAGCACAAATGTCGTAGCTAATCAAAGAATCACCATTGCCAAAGAAGCATCCACAGCCATGGTGGATGAGCTTATGAAGTGGAATAAGGATGAGGATGAGAATTTTACAGGCGATACAGTACAAATGGCATTTATAACATTTAACCGTACTGCAAGTATCGCAGAACTTAACAATACTACAGGTGAATCTTCCCATATAACCAACGATCCCGAAGTTGTTAAAGCTAAAATTGAAAATGCAACAGTAGCTCAGTATACAAACTGGGAAGATGCTTTGATAAAAGCGAACAGTATTGATTTTGGTGATGATGATCCGGTGCATATCATTTTCGTTTCAGATGGTGCTCCTACAGCAAGATATAGCAGAAATGGATATACTGCTGACGGAGGATCGGAAGGTCAGTGGGGAACAAACCAGCAATTTACAACTGAATCCAAACAAAAGTGCCACGAAGCCGCAGAAAGAGCTGCACATGATATAAAAGCTGCCAATAAGACTCTTTATACGATAGGAGCATTTCCTGTAAAACACGATAATGGAATAGATGAATTAGAGCAGCTGCAGGATCTACTGTTCGATGAAGACAAATCTAACTATTATAGCGCAACAGATAAAGAATCATTAGAGGAAGCCTTCGATGATATCTGCGACAAGATAAGTACCTCTGTTGGATATACAGAAGTACATGTAACTGATGGTATCACTGATCTTACAGCATCTACAGATGTTAAGGGAAAGGTAAAGGACTATACTTACGAAATTTTAGACAAGAGTGGAAATAAGGTTACAGACTCTAATGTGCTGAATGCGTTAAATGGTTCAGCGGGCTATGACTTAGATAAGGGAGCTGTTGTATGGAATTTCCCTACTTACATAACAGTAGACGGAGAACAAAAAAGATTTGTACTTGAAGATGGGTATAAATATTTAGTCAGCTTTACAGTTTGGCCGGAGCAGGAAACCTATGATACTTTAGCTGAATTAGAAAACAAATATGGTGCGAATCCGACAGATGAAGCATTCACATATGATGAGGTTGAAAAAATATGGAAGTACAATGAAGATCCCAATTATTTCCATGATGGAACAGTATACAGGTATAAAACAAATACATCAGCCACCGTCAATTACAAAATAATCAAGACTTCGGATGATGCAGGTGACCAGATTTACGGTCCTTCAAGTGAGTTGACCATACCAATGTCAAAAGACTCTATAAAGGGTATGTCTCTTGCGAGCTCTACAATCAGAGTAGATAAGGTATGGCAGCTTACTAATAAGAACCAGCAAACTCTGATCGATAAGACATCAGAAATTAAGTTGACTTTACAGAGGAGAGAGGTTGGTTCGACAGTTTTTGAAGACTTTATCGAAGGAATCACCATAAGTAAGCCATCAACAGATCCTGATCCTGAGGCCATAACGATAACATGGCCGGGAGGTTCCAAATATATAGCTCCCGGAATACTTGTATCGAAGGCTAAAGGAGATAGTTATGGATTTGACAAGCTGTGGTTACAGGAAAAAGACAAGGAATACAGCAAGCAGGCAATACATTTAATTGGCAACGAATACTACATGCTTGAAACAGGTCATGATTATAGGTTCAATGAGACAAGTGGAAACGCAGCATTCAGCCTTAAGGAAGAGATTTACCACCCGATGCTTGTGGACGGAAAACTAACGAATGTCGCGTTTACTTATGGAGAAGATGGTGTTATCACAGGAGTTTCTCATATTACTGAAGTAGGAGGACTTACAGTACTCACAGCTACTAACGTAATTGATACCGATGAACTTAAGGTTTCCAAGATGTATACCGGCAGCATGGCTGAACCTCATTCAACAGAATTTAAGCTGTATCTTTACGAAGTTAAGGATGGAACAACTACCCTGGCAAATTATGAGGAGGATTACATTAAGGGCTTAAAGACTGAAGCTCATGATAATGCAGATCTTGATATAAGTAAGCAGGCAGATGGCGGGTTCAAGTTTACTATCGACATGAAGAATAACGCTGACAAGTCTGTCATAAACATCGATGCTTATGATGATGTAACCATAGTACTACCTGCCGGTGTTTCTTACAGGGTGGAGGAATTTAACCCGGGTTCCGGTTATGTTACATATTGTGACACTAAGGAAATTGCTCTTACCGGTCTCACAAATGCTATCAAAAAATCAGAAACCGAAACGAATGAGCTTAGTGAAGTTCACACAATCTACTTTGTGAACAAAAAGGATGCGATCACTCCGACAGGATATGCTGGTAATGCTTATCCGTTTGCAGTACTTGCACTTGCAGGCTTCGCAGCAATGTTCTTCCTGGCATGTGATTTCGAGAAGAAGAGACTGTTTGAGGATTAAGAAAACAAGAAAAGACCAGATAACGAGTCCCGGAGATCCGGACAGGGTTCCGGATCCGGAAGGACTCAGGAAGAGAAGACAACAGTAGGATTCAGATAACAGATAATAGTCGAAACAAAGTGTAGACATTATTCAGAACTTAATAAGTACATGCGTAGGTACTTATGAAAATAAGACACAATTCAAAACTAAATTTTAGAGAGAGGGGTTTATCATGAAGAAGCATTTTAACAAATTAATGGCAATCATCACCACAAGTATTCTTGCAGCAACCATGAGTTTCAGTGCTTTTGCAGCAAAAACAGATGTATATGATTCTGTAAAGTTTACAAAGAAGCTTACAAAGACTGATTCAACTGCACCGACTCCTGCTGAAACAATCAAGTTTTCTGCTGTACCCGGAGCGGCAGTAGCAGCAACAGATACAACTCCTGAGATCAAGGCCGGGGAGGGAACACTTACCTTCGAACCAGTTACATTTAGTTCTGCAGATAATACAGATGCTTTATTAACAAAGACGGTTGAAGGCAGCTTTGGTACAACATTACCATTTACTGAGCCCGGTATCTACAGATACACAGTAACCGAATCTATAGATGGTGCTAACCCGTACGGTATTTCGTTAGATACAACAGAAAAGACTCTTGATGTTTATGTAATCAGAGGTACCAGTGGATTAGAGATTAGCCATTCAGTTCTTTCAAATAGCACAGATGCGCCTGTATTAAGCGCGGATAAGCAATCTGCCGACTATGAAGAAAATGCTAAAATTGCAGGATTTGTAAATAATTATGCAACTTATGACCTTACACTCGAGAAGCAGGTTACAGGAGGCATGGGTGAGATGGCAAGGGATTTCGATTTTACCATTGATCTTGCCGGCGGTCCTAAGAGTGCAACTATTACAGCAAAGAAAAAAGTTTCAGCAACTGCTACAGAAGAAGATATTACAGTAACGTTTGATGCTGATGGTAAGGCTAGTATTACAAACCTTACACTTAAGGATGATGGAACATTCGTAATCGCAGGATTACCACAGTCAACAACTTATGATATCACTGAGAATCTTGCCGCTTCTGAGGGATACACAATAACTGCAACAGGTAGTGCAGGCGAGCATACTGCAAATGCTAACCTTAAGGTATCAGGTAATCTTTCTGATACACCTGAAACCGGAACTGAGAAAGTTACATTTACAAATAATAAGGATGCTGTAACTCCTACCGGCGTAGCAATGGACATCGCTCCTTACGCACTCATGGTAGTTCTGGCAGGAAGCGCAGCAGTTACATTCCTTAGAAAGAAAGATCAGTTCGAAGAGTGATAAAAGGAAAGGATAGTAATTATAGCGGACTAACCTATAATGAAACAACATATTACATAAATATGAGTGTAATCAAAGATGGAAACAGTGGAGTTAAGGTTGACAATGCATTAGTTGCAGAGGACGAAGGCGATAAGATAGCTGGCATTACAAATGACTTTAGTACAACCATCAATTGAACACACGATCTTACAATCACTAAGTCAGTTACTTACACGCAGGAGAACTTACCAAGGACTTCACATATATAGTGAAAGCTAATCACATAGGAACCAGGGAAAACCTGATCATATAGGAACTAAGTTAAACCTAAACACAAAGGAACTAAAAACTAATTAATTAAAAAACAAGTTAAAGAAACCGACGATAAATTTATCAATCTAAAATTTAGCAAGTAGTCCGGGTGGAGCCCTTCGGGGCTCCACAGGATACAGATAAAAGGATTGAGACAAGATTTTCCGGTGAGAAGTTAAAGCCACACAAGCAATTGAGAGAGACAAGATTCTCCGGTGAGAAGTAAAAGCTACACAAGTAGTTGAAAGAGACAAGACTTTCCGGTGAGAAGCCCGGGAGGGTTTAGAGATTACCGGATGCAGAGACATTAAACTAACAAGTACGTCGAGTGCCGACAGAGCAAACCATTAAGGAGGCTCGTGATGATGAATAGAAATTCTGGAAAAAAGTATATAGGAGCATTCCTGGTAATGCTGTTTGCTTTGCTTCTTAACATCAGCGGTTTTGCAGCAGCAGCAAAATACGAAGCAGCCGTGAAGATTCCTGTAAGAGTTACTCTTGAAGGAGAGAAGGCATCCTCAGAGGAGGTAACCATAGTGATGACTCCGCTGGATGGTGCGCCGGCATTTGATCAGACATCCATAAAGGTTCAGGCGAAAAAGGGCGAGACGGTTGAGGCTGAGTTTACCAAGACCTTCAAAGAGCCCGTGGATCTCAGATATGAAATCAGAGAGACAGCCGGAACTACAGATGCATACACATACGACGACACAGTATATACCGCCATCGTTTTCGTAGAGAACGATCCGGAGACCATGGGTTTAAAGGCATCGGTAGTAAAGGTTTATAAGGATGACGATCCGGCAACTAAACAGGATGCAGCTATCTTCATAAACAGATACTGCCCCGCGGAAATCAATCCTCCGGTAAACAAGGTGGTAACCAATGATTCCGGAACCGCACCTGATACCGCAAAGTTCCATTTCACCATGAAGGCAGAGGACAAGACATTCCCGATGCCGGTGGGAAGTGTTGACGGAGCTAAGACAGTTGAAGCAGGAACAGGTAAGGTAGAATTCGGAAAGATAGAGTACGAGAAGGCAGGAACCTACACATATAAGGTTTACGAGGAAAAGGAAGCTCTTTCAAATTTCACTTACGATACCACTGAATACACAGTTAAGGCAGTGGTTGAAAAGAAGGCAGGAGTTCTGACAGCTACCATGACAATCACCAAGGGTGATGAAAATGTTAACTCCATAGATTTTAACAACCATTACTCAGAGAAGAAAGAGAGCAGCACCAGCGGCGGAGGCGGAGGAAGCCCAAGTGGCGGTGGATCAAGCAGCAGCGATACCGATAGCAATGAGTATTGGGATCCGGATGAAGGAAGCGTTCTCGGAGCTGTAAGAGATGCCATCGAAAACAGCCCGGTGGGACAGGTTCTCGGAGCAGCCAGAGATAAGATAGAAGAGAGCCCGGTAGGACAGGTTCTCGGAGCGGTGAGAGGAGCTACAAGAACCGGAGACAACAGCTTCATGATGATCTCAGGACTTTGCTTCTTAACAGCCATTGCAGTACTTACAGGATGGATCATGACATTCCTGAAGAGAAGGATGAGCTAAATAAAGGCTACCGGAATGGCATATGAATGTCATAGGAAAACAAATTAGAACTGATTTGAAAAAAAGTGAAGATAGTAAAAATATAGGAAGAGAGGAATAGTACAGGAAGAGAAGAAAAGTACAGGAAGAAATAAAAAACACAGGAAAAATATAGGAAAAAAGAAAAAGAAACGGGGGCATTGCATCCTAAAGGGTGATGGTGCCTCTGAATTTTTGCATAGTGGATTGACCACATACCCATATTCTTCATAATAAGTCAATAGTTTTGGCTGGTCTATATGACTTAAATCATGAATTCTCATGTATGAGTCAATGGTTTAAGCGAAACTATATGACTTAAATCATGAAATTCTATATATGAGTCAATGGTTTCAGCGAAACTATATGACTCAAAGCATGAAATTCTATATATGAGTCAATAGTTTCAACCAGTCTACATGACTTCTTTCGTGACATTCCCGATATGAGTCATTGATCTCTGCAAGTCTATGTGACTCTGAATATACTATTCCAAAAGCAAGTCAATATCTACATATGCCATGACTGAACTATTACTTCTATGGTGGAATTCACTGCTTTTATATGTCTGTTATTATTGTAACAATGCCTTGATATGTGTTAGAATATTGGGAAGTTTAAAACATCATTTAACATCATTATAAAGGAGAGTTACGCCCGGGCAGTTCGGACGTTGTGAGAGGCAGATCATGAAAGATAAATACATGGCGTACATCGGTTCATACAGTTATACCGGAAATGCGAAGGGAATCACCATATGCGACGTTGATGTGGAGAAAGGTGTCCTCATCAAGAGAACAGAGATCGAGGTCAACAATTCTTCATATCTTGTAGCATCAAGAAACCAGAAAACCTTATATTCCATTTCTGACGAGGGCATCGTTTCCTTCCGGATCATGGAGAACGGATCCCTCAGCAAGCTCAATACAAGAAACATCCGTGGTATGCGTGGATGCCACCTTGCCGTTGACCAGTATGATGAATACATCATGGTTTCAGGCTATCATGACGGAAAGGCAACACTTCTTAAGCTTGAAAAGGACGGCTCTGTAGGACCTATAGTCGACGGTGTTTATGACAAAGGCATCGGCTCCGTTGCGGAAAGAACCTTCCGCCCTCATGTATCCTGCGCGAGAATGACAGACGACCAGAAGTACATCATGGTTGCCGATCTCGGAATCGATCAGGTGCGTGTTTTCAGATTTGACAAGGAAGACGGAAAAATGCGTCAGATCGATACGATTCGATGTGAGCTTAAGTCAGCCCCACGTCATTTCCGTTTCTCTCCCGACAGAAAGTACCTTTACCTTATGTATGAGATCAAGAACGTCATCGGCGTTTACCGCATGGAAGAGGGCGCGGGCTATAACGATGTTAATTTCGAAAAGATCCAGGAAATTCCGACTCATACCGAAAAGGGCGACACCAATCTTATTGCGGCGGCACAGATGAGATTCTCTCCTGACAAGGAAGCAAAGCATGTTTTCTGTTCCAATGCAGGAAACGATACAGTTTCCATATACGATCGTGACGTGGAGACCGGTCTCCTGACCATGAAGGGAAGCCTTCCTATCGCAGGCGTTTATCCTAAGGATTTCTGCATCTTCCCTGATGAGAAGCATATCGCAGTAGCCAACCACGAGTCAGGTACCGTGACCTTCTTCAGCATTGACTATGACAACGGTCTTCTGGTAATGAGCGCAAGAGAGATCAGCGTGGATGAGCCGAACTGCATCTGCATGGTGAAGCTTCCGCAGAAGAATAAGTGATTAATAAGCCAGGTTTTCAAGTTAATGTTCAAAGGAGAACTTATCGTAAAATAACTTATGATATAAACCAAGTCTCAGTAATTATTTGGAATATCAGATATTACAGGTCGAGTAGAAGGGGATGCCTTTCTACTCGATTTTGTGTTATTATCAGAAAAATACTTGCTTGAAAGGATATGGAATAGATATATGGCCGGTAATACTTTTGGAAAACTTTTCAGGATAACAACTTTCGGCGAGTCCCACGGACCTGCACTTGGTGTAGTCATTGACGGATGTCCCGCGGGGCTGGAGCTCTCGGAAGATGACATTCAGCCATACATGGACAGGAGGAAGCCTGGTCAGAACCTGAAGACCACTGCCAGAAAGGAAGACGACAAGATCGAGATCCTGTCGGGAGTTTTTGAAGGTGTGACCACGGGAACGCCTATCGCGATCATTGTGAGAAATACCAATCAGCACAGTAAGGATTACTCGGATATCGCCCATGTTTTCCGCCCGGGACATGCGGATTACGGCTTCTTCCAGAAGTACGGGATCAGGGACTATCGCGGAGGCGGAAGGTCCAGCGGCCGTGAGACTCTGGCGCGGGTAGCCGGCGGCGCGGTGGCAGCCAAGGTCCTTGCTGATATCGGAATCACGGTGGATGCCGAGGTTACAGAGCTTGCGGGAATTGATGTGACAACACCTCAGGGCAGAGAAGCGGCGGACGCAAAAATCCTGGAGCTTAAGAGCGAGATGGACAGCGCCGGCGGCGTGGTGACCTGCTTTGTCAACAACATGCCCACCGGGATCGGAGAGCCGGTTTTTGACAAGCTGGACGCAAACCTCGCCAAGGCCATCATGTCCATAGGCGCCGTCAAGGCCGTGGAGATCGGCGACGGCACAAAGGTTGCCCGCATGCGGGGCTCTGAAAACAATGACGGTTTCGAGGCGGTTTCCGTCCCCATCGCCCCTTTGGAGGATATGGAGGACAATGACGACATCGAGCACGAGCCTTCACTTGATGAGATAAACCACTTCCGTATGTCTCACGGTCAGGAGCCTCTTTCTTCTGAAGAATATGAGGAGATGGTGGAGAACGGCGAGTTCAGCGGGATGGAGGAGATCTTCCAGGTCACCAGCAACCACGCAGGAGGCATTCTCGGAGGCATGTCAGACGGCGCCGAGATCGTCATCAGGGCCTACTTCAAGCCTACCCCTTCCATCGGTCAGCCTCAGCACACCGCCAACGAAGATGGCGAGAACGTCACCATCGAGATCAAGGGCCGTCATGACCCCACCGTTGTCGAGCGTGCCAATGTTGTCGTCGAGTGCATGGTGGCTGCCACCATACTTGACCTGCTCCTTGAAAACATGGGGTGCAAGATGGATAACCTAAGAGATATTTACCCGGAAGATTGAGCCTCATATTCATATTCTTCATGATGAGTCAATAATCCATAAGTGCCTATATGACTCATATTGATTATTATTCAGAATTGAGTCAATTATTGCAGGATGCTTCTATGACCTAAAATCTATTATCTTGAAATTGGGTCATGTATATAGATGTAATATATTGACTTCAAATCCGATATTGTTCCATTTGAGTCATTTCTCAAGCTCGGTATTGTTGACTTCAATTCCAGAAATACCTGATTTGAGTCATTTCCCAGGCTTGCTACTGTTGACTTCAATTCCAGAAATACATTATTTAAGTCACTCCACAGGCTTGCTACTGTTGACTTCAATTCTAGTAATATCTAATTTAAGTCATTTCACGGGCTGTTATTGACTATCCATCATGTAAAGGAGCAGAGCTCTTGCAAAAGCTCCCCCTCGTTGTTACAATTAACGGGCAAACACCCCCGTGGCCCAAGGGTTCACGGGAAAACCTGCAGTGGCAAGGCACAACGGAAGTGCGCTGATGCCCCTGCAAATATATATATAAGAAAGGCTATTATCATGGCAGACAAGAAACTTGTTGAGCAGATAACTCCTATGGAGGAGGATTTTGCCCAGTGGTACACAGACGTTGTTAAGAAGGCAGAGCTTTGCGATTACAGCTCAGTAAAGGGCTTCATGGTCATCCGCCCGGCGGGCTACGCTCTTTGGGAGAACTACATGAACGTTCTCGATAAGATGTTCAAGGACACAGGCGTTCAGAACGTGGCTATGCCGATGCTTATCCCGGAGTCACTTCTTCAGAAGGAAAAGGATCACGTCGAAGGATTTGCTCCCGAGGTTGCATGGGTTACAGAAGGCGGACAGAAGAAACTTGAAGAAAGGATGTGTGTACGTCCTACGTCAGAGACACTATTCTGCGACTACTTTGCAAAGGTGGTTAAGTCCTACAGAGACCTTCCGCAGGTTCTTAACCAGTGGGTATCTGTTGTACGTTGGGAGAAGACCACAAGACCCTTCCTGAGAACCAGGGAGTTCTTATGGCAGGAGGGCCATACTGTTCACGCTACTGCTGAAGAGGCTGAGGAGCGTACAGTACAGATGCTTAACATTTACGCCGACTTCACCGAGCAGTATCTCGCTATCCCGGTTGTTAAGGGAAAGAAGACTGACAAGGAGAAGTTCGCAGGTGCCGTAGCTACATATACAATCGAGGCTCTCATGCATGACGGCCAGGCACTTCAGTGCGGAACTTCACACAATTTCGGATCAGATTTTGCCAAGGCTTTCGATGTTCAGTTCCTCGACAAGGACAACCAGCTTAAGCCTGTTCACGAGACCTCATGGGGTTATACAACACGTATGATCGGAGCTCTCATCATGGTTCACGGTGATGACTCCGGACTTAAGATCCCGCCTCGTATCGCTCCTATCCAGATCTGCGTGGTTCCTATCCAGCAGAAAAAGGAAGGCGTTCTTGACAAGGCTTACGCTCTCAAGGATCAGCTTATCAATGCCGGCTTCAGAGTAAAGGTTGATGACAGTGACAAGTCTCCGGGATTCAAGTTCGCCGATTGCGAAGTAAGAGGTATTCCGTTAAGAGTTGAGATCGGACCTAAGGATATCGAGGCAGGACATGCTGTTCTCGTTCGCCGTGACACCCGTGAGAAGATCCAGGTGGCATTCGAGGATCTTGAGGAAGAGGTTGCAAAGGTTCTTGAGCAGATCCAGAAGGATATGTTCGAGGCTGCAAAGAAGTTCCTTGAGGATCACACCTCCAGTGCGACCAACATGGATGAGCTTGTTGAAATCGTTAATACAAAGAAGGGTTTCGTAAAGGCTATGTGGTGCGGATGCCGTGAGTGTGAGGACAAGCTCAAGGATATGTCCGGTATCACTTCAAGATGTATTCCATTCGAGCAGGAGAAGATCAGCGACAACTGCGTTGTCTGCGGAAAGCCTGCAGCAAAGATGCTTTACTGGGGCAGAGCATATTGATATGGCATGAAAAAGCGGATTTCCGAAAGGAGATCCGCTTTTTTAAGTTGGCACCATGGGCAACATTTCAGCCGGAGTATGAAAAGGATTGATGCCCTCCGCTCTTACCTGCTTATGCCGGCTGAAATTTTATATTGCTTTTGACACTATACCGAACCTGTGCCAAAATAAGGCATGTATACATCATGAGATGCTGATATAATGAAAGGGATACAAGCATATTTTAAGGGAGAAAAAAGGTTATGAGCCAAAAAGATATAACAACTGTTGATGAGCTGATAAAACTGTTAAACCAATTATCAGAGAAGATGGAAGAATATTCAGGGGGACACGACAATGATGAAAGGCTGGCGGACCTGCTGATGAATGCAGAGGATCCTGACAGCCGTTTCAAAGCCAGGGTTCTGCTGCAAATCATAAATATAATGGACAAATTCAAGGTACTTATCAGATATCTGGCAGAGCCGGTCAAGCTTCAGGGCAAAATGCTTGAAAAGCTTGATGGGAATATCATCATAAAGGATACTGTGATCCCTGAAGGTACCTATATAGAATTCTGGCGGAATGGTGAATGGGAATTCGGGAGGGTGACCCGGAACGACAAAACCGGCAGGATGGAGATAACGGAATATGATGATTATAATGCTGTCCTCTGCCCGAAGCCGGATCAGATCATAGCAAGGATCAGGCAGATACATAAATAGCAAATGTGAAGATCACTAAAAGCTGCTTGCCGGAGACAGAGGATGTCATGAGCTTTTTCCTGATGAAGAAAAAAGCTGTTATAGGACGGTTAAGTGCCGGATTTGGAACATTAGGTTAAGATTAACCGGAAGGACGACAGATGGAAAAGATAACATTACCGGAAAACGTAAAACATATAATAAAGAAGCTTGAGGACGCAGGGTACGAGGCTTATGCAGTTGGCGGCTGTGTGAGAGACTGCCTTCTGGGGCGTCTCCCGGAGGACTGGGATATAACCACCAGCGCAAAGCCTGAGGATATCAAGAAGGTGTTCAAAAGAACCATCGACACAGGCATTCAGCACGGTACGGTCACGGTTCTCCTTAAGGCTCATAAAGGAGAGGATGAGTCAAAGGAGGCGGAGGCACCGGAGGGAGTTGACTATGCTCCGGGCTCTGCCGATATGCAGTCCACCGTTCGTACAGGCAAGGGCTTCATCGGCTATGAGGTAACCACCTACCGCATCGACGGCGAGTATCTGGACGGCCGCCACCCCAGCACAGTGACATTTACACCCTCACTCCACGAGGATCTCGCAAGAAGAGATTTCACCATCAATGCCATGGCGGTTAATGCTGACTCCGGCCTGGTTGATGACTTCGGCGGTATGAAGGACATGGAGTCGCACGTTATAAGAGCCGTTGGTGATGCGAAGCAGAGATTCACGGAGGATGCCCTCAGGATGCTGAGAGCCCTGAGATTTTCGGCGCAGCTCGGATTTGAGATAGATCCGGAGACCTACGAGGCCATAAAGGAGCTGGCCCCGAACCTCATTAACGTCTCAAAGGAGAGGATCAATGTTGAGCTCACAAAGCTTCTCATGTCAGATCATCCGAACCATATAGCTCTTGTGTCGGAGAGCGGACTTTCCGGATATATTTCCGATCATTTTGATGATGCTTTTGATGTTACCAATGAGCAGGGCGCACCTTATCCCGACATCCGCCAGTGGATCCCCGACGGTATCCCTAACGAAAAGTATGTGAGATGGGGAACCTTCCTGAGAGCTGTTCCGGAGGAGGCAAAGATCATCCTTAAGGAACTGAAGATGGACAACGACACCATTGACAAAGCCCGTATCATAGCAGGACTTTTCGACGAGGACCTTCCGGAAAGCATTTACGAAGTGAGGAAGACTCTGTCGGTCATAGGCTTTGAAACTTATCTCGCATTCCTGGATGCAGACGAGTGTCTGAACCTCCAGATAACAGGAGAAGAGCCGGCAAAGCGTCTCGAAAGGATCAGGGTTACGAGAAACCACGTGGAAGCCGTCAGAGATGCGGGCGACTGCATTAGCCTCTCGGATCTGAAGGTCACAGGCACAGACCTCATGGAAATGGGAATCCCCAAGGGACCTGAGGTTGGCATGATCCTCAACATGCTCCTGGACGAGGTGCTGAAGGTGCCGTCGAGAAATGAAAAAGAAGTTTTGCTGGCACTGGCCAGAAGATAATGAAACCTGAAGGGTGTTTGGTGTGAACCGGTGATGGCACTTGGTGTGGAGCCAGGTCCACACCAAGTGCCATCCAGGGTCCACACCAAGCGCCATCCAGGGTCCACACCAAACGTCCCCGACCACTAAAATGGATGCCCTCAGACTCTTGATGATACACGCTAAAATTGGTATATTTATAAGTAGTTTTTTACATTTATCATTAATCACCTCGACCGTGCATATATATGCATGGCGGGTCATAGAGAGGGGAACTAAATATGTATCAAGATGATTATGAGCGCTGGCTCGCTGCCGACCTCCAGGATGTTGATTTAAAGACTGAGCTTCAGGGAATCAAGGGTGATGATGAAGCTATCAAGGAGCGTTTTGCGGTTGCACTTAAGTTCGGAACCGCAGGTCTCAGAGGAACTCTCGGTGCCGGAACAAACCGCATGAATATCTGGGTTGTTCGTCAGGCTACACAGGGTGTTGCTGACTGGGTAAAGACTCAGGGCGGAACACAGACAGTTGCCATCAGTTACGACTCTCGTCTCAAGGGCTGGAATTTCGCACGTGAAGCAGCAGGCGTTCTGGCTGCCAATGGCATCAATGTTCGTATCTATGACGAGCTTATGCCGGTTCCCGCACTTTCCTTCGCTACACGTTACTATAAGTGCAATGCAGGTATCATGGTTACGGCATCTCACAACCCTGCCAAGTACAATGGCTACAAGGCATACGGTCCTGACGGCTGCCAGATGACAGATGATGCGGCAGCTATCGTTTACGAGCAGATCCAGAAGACAGATGTTCTTACAGGAGCAAAGTATATGAGCTTCTCAGAGGGTGTTGAAAAGGGTCTCATTAAGTTCGTGGGTGATGACTGCAAGAAGGGACTTTACGATGCCATCGAGTCACGCCAGGTTCGTCCGGGTGTTGCAAAGAACTCAGGACTCAAGCTGGTTTACACTCCTCTCAACGGAACCGGACTTGTTCCCGTTACCAAGGTTCTCAATGACATCGGCATCGACGACATTACCATCGTTCCCGAGCAGGAGTACCCGAACGGTTACTTCACAACCTGCTCATATCCTAACCCTGAGATCTTCGAGGCTATGGAAAAGGGTCTTGAGCTTTGCAAGAAGGAGGGTGCAGACCTTCTCCTCGCAACTGATCCCGATGCAGACCGTGTAGGTATCGCCATGAAGTGTCCGGACGGAAGCTATGAGCTCGTTACCGGAAACGAGATGGGCGTACTTCTTCTTGATTACATCTGCGCAGGCCGCAAGGAGCAGGGCACTATGCCTGAGAAGCCTGTAGCAGTCAAGTCCATCGTTTCAACACCTCTTGCCAATGCTGTTGCCGAGCACTATGGCGTTGAGCTGAGAGAGGTTCTCACCGGTTTCAAGTGGATCGGCGACCAGATCGCACAGCTTGAGGCAGCAGGCGAGGTTGAGCGTTTCATCTTCGGATTCGAGGAGTCCTATGGATACCTTTCAGGCTCTTACGTAAGAGATAAGGATGCCGTAGTTGGTTCAATGCTTATCTGCGAGATGGCTGCTTACTACCGTTCCATCGGATCTTCCATCAAGCAGAGACTTGAGGAGATCTACAAGGAGTACGGACGTTACCTCAACAAGGTTGATTCCTTCGAGTTCCCCGGTCTCAGCGGAATGGACAAGATGGCATCCATTATGGAAGGTCTTCGTAAGGAAGCTCCCGCAGAGTTCGCAGGCAAGAAGGTTGTTAAGGTTACCGACTACGAGAAGACAGAGGAGACAGGACTTCCAAAGGCCAATGTTCTCATCTATGGTCTCGATGACGGTTCTACCATCGTCGTAAGACCTTCAGGTACAGAGCCGAAGATCAAGACTTACTTCACAACCCTCGGTAAGGACCTCCAGGCAGCAGAGGCTGAGAAGGATAAGCTTGCAGCAGCTGTAAAGCCTATACTCGAGTGATTTAATGAATAAGGTTTAAATTTCAGAAAAGGATTGTCGCTTGAGGCGGCAGTCCTTTTTTCGGGGGTAAATCACCGGGGGATGGTGTATATATTAACCAGAACAAAAAAATATGATATTATAGTGCAGTCACGTATGTGGCTGCATTTTTTTGCGACACAATCCACCGGGTTAACCACCGGGGACGGTTCGGAACTATCCCTGATGGTTCAGTGGATTTTATAGGAGTTTTATGGCTGACGGCAGGAACCTAAGGTATGACAATGCAAAAGGGATTTTGATAATACTTGTGGTGGTGGGGCATTTTCTGCTTCCCATAAAGGGTCACACCAGAGTATGCAGCAATATATTTTTCCTGATATATACATTTCACATGGCAGCATTTACCTTTATATCCGGGTTATTTTCCCGGGGTATTTACAGGGAGATACAGGGACGGAAAAGATTCAACTGGTCAAGATGGTTCAGGACTCTTGTGCTGTACATCGTATTTGAGATTATTACATTCTTTTCTGAGATACCTGCCTACGGAAAAACCTCAGATTTTCCCAATTTCCTTAAAGACACCGGAGCCCCGTGGTATCTGTTTGCTCTGCTCATATGGTATCTTTTCATACCTTTCTTAAGCTTATTTAAGGATAAATACATAAGGATCGGGTCGGATAAAAAATACCGCCGAAACAACATAATATATCGAAAAAAAGCTTTGAAGATCCCCTGCAGTCTGCATTTGTGGATATGTATAACGATATTGTCTCTCGCCGGAGGTTATTTCCAGGTACTTGAGAAATATCTGGAACTGGACAGAGTTATCAGCTTTGCACCGTTTTTCTTTGCGGGATATTTTCTTGGACAGGAAAAGCTGGAGAAATATTTTGATTACCGGAAAGTGTTTTCAGTGTTCTCATCATTGAATCTCCTGATCACTGCAGCGTCCGTTATCGCTGTTGGATTTTTTATGTTCGACTACCTGTGGGACTATCGTTATGTAGTATATGGATCCTGGTATGAAAAGGTTTCACCACTGGGAATAGACGGCAGACTTTATATGGGCAGTCTTTCTACTGAGTGGATAGTGAGGCTTGTATGGTACATTATGGCCGGAAATATGACCTTCACATTTTTGCGGTTCATGCCTACGGGTTACATTCCTTTTATAACAAAAACAGGACAGAGGACACTTCAGATTTATATCCTTCACAGACCAATCAGGGATCTGATACTTGCCGCCGGTTATATCACTTGTGTGGATCCGTCAAATCTTTCTCAGCTTTCCATATTGATTGTCTGCAGTGTGCTGCTGACGGTGGTGCTTTCAGCGAAGATATTCGCCTTTCCTTTCAGTACTCTGCTGTATATTGTGGAGTCATGTATTGCATCCGGAGCCAAATCTAAATCTAAATCAAAATATAAATTCGGAAGTAAAGGCAGAGATAAATCCCGAAGTCACAATAGATGAAAAATGAAGAGTCCGGTGGTTTAGGATATCAAGTAAGCAGTGGCTGTACTTGTTTTTGCGATAATGTTGTCACGCGAAAAAAGTAATTATGGATGGGAGAAAATTTTTCAGTTATGTACGTTTATATTGAAAACCTTTGGATATTTGAGGACTACACTATACTTCAGTGGGCATTGTTTTTTATTCTCTACTGCATGCTGGGGTGGGTGTTTGAGTCGACCTACTGTTCCATAAAGGAGCTCAAGCTTCTAAACCGGGGGTTCTGTCACGGACCCTGGCTTCCGATTTACGGGTCGGGAGCGATATTTATGCTTGTGTTTGCGGGGCCCTTCAAAGGTGAGTATTGGAAAGCGTTTCTCACGGGAATGCTGGTTGGATCGGCGCTGGAGCTGGTGACCGGTTATCTGATGTTTCATATATTCCATATGAGATGGTGGGATTACAGTCAAAATCCACTCAACTTTCACGGTTATATCTGTCTGTACACATCCATCGCCTGGGGAGCTCTTGCGGTGATTTTCATCGAGTTTATTCATCCCCGGGTTTCTGTGATTTCAAAGGACTGGACCTACACCGGCTTTGTGGTTGCGGTCACCATGCTGTACACGCTGTTCATTGAAGATGTTATCTTTTCCGTTATCGGTGCCCTTGATCTCAAAAAACGACTTGAGAATCTTGCCGCTAACAGCGAGGAGATACAGGCACTCAAACTCAATATCTCAGAGGCCAAAACTAAATTTATGGAACTTCAGGAGCAGGCAAAGGCTAATGTTTCCGAGGTGAAATCCATCGCTGAAACTGAGGGCAATCTGGCCGCCGCCAAGGCAGTCAGCCTAAAGCTCCACAGCCTTCACATGACAGAACGTCTTCGTGTGCTGGAGGATGGCGGAGATGAAAAGTCAGGCCGCATGAACTGGTGGGTTGCAAGTATGCTCAGAAACAACCCAACATTAAAAGGTGGTTCCGAAAGCTTTGAAAAGCTTCGGGAAGCAGCCGGAAGATACAAAGAGGGTTTTCAAAAAATAGAAGCCCGTATAGAAAAAGAATTCGAAAGTTTAAGAGATGAGCATATCGATGAGATGGAATAGATGATAAGAAGAGTGCCGGTTCTCAACATCGAGAACCGGCACTTTTTTATGCCGCATATTTGAGATGTTGACAGAATCCTACGTCGTGCTTATCCTAGTATTGTAACAGAAAATATTTCAGAGGTAGGAGACATGGAAACAAGAGTTGCGGTTTTAAGTATCATAGTTGAAGATTATGAGGCAGCCAATCAGCTTAACGAACTGCTTCATGAGTATGGTCAGTATATCATCGGACGTATGGGCATACCCTATCGTGAGAAGGCGATCAATGTAATCTGCGTTGCTATGGATGCACCCGTAGATAAGATCAATGCCTTAACAGGTGCTCTCGGTCGTATCCCTGAGATTACGGCAAAGGTGATTTGCACAAGGCAGTAAAGTTGTTACTTGGATATATGAAAATTGAATAAGCCCCTGACACCAAAACGGCTTCGGTCCTTGCGGTGAAAGTGACGTGAACAAAGAAGAGTGGGAACCACGGCCATTTAGTTCGCTACGCGAAGGCCGGAGCTACATGACAGGTTCCGTGGAAATCTGCCACAAGAGTCGGAGGGGAAGTGTACCCTCCGGCTTTTTCTTTTACTATTATACTTTTTAGAGGGCGGTTTATGCTGCCTTCTTTTTATGCGATAAAGTCGTCACGTGTGTGTTTTACTTGCACAAAGGCACATATGAGTGTCAGAGCGGTATTAAGTAGGGGCGTTTTACATATGTGTTTTAGGAGGAAAAGTTGAGTTTACAGGAAAATATGAATTCGGTGGCATCTGCCAACAGGCTGCATATCGGCTTTTTTGGATGCAGGAATGCAGGAAAGTCCAGTCTCGTTAACCGTATCACCGGTCAGGATATGGCAGTTGTTTCCGAAGTTAAGGGGACGACTACCGATCCGGTTACAAAGTCGATGGAGCTGCTGCCTCTGGGGCCGGTGGTTATCATCGATACTCCGGGTTTTGATGATGAAGGAATGCTGGGGGATCTGAGGGTAAAGAGAACAAGGCAGGTCATAAACCGGACTGATATTGCGGTGCTTGTTGTGGATGCAGAGACCGGCATGAGGTCGGAAGACATGCTGCTTCTTGAAATGTTCAAAAAGCACGAGATACCGTATCTGGTGGTTTGGAACAAAGCTGATATTTCAGATGCTTTTTTTGCAGCTGATTGTCAGGAATCCCATGAGATCGATGCGATACAAATAAAAGATGTCGATTCAGGGGAGAGGAGGTCTTTGAACTGTCAGGAATCCCATGAGATCGATGCGATACAAATTAAAGATGCCGATTCAGGTGAGAGGAGGTCTTTGGATTCAGAAGAAATAAATTCCGAAAAAAGAGAAGCAAGGACTTGCTTCATCGAAAAGGACAGAGTAAAGCCTTCGGAAGAGGACATCATATATGTCAGTGCCAAAACAGGAGCCGGAATCGAGGAACTGAAGGAAAGAATCGGAGCTCTCCTGAAGGACAATGAAGACTCAAAATCACTTCTTGATGGGATCATCGGTCCGGGCGAACTTGCAGTGCTGGTCATCCCCATTGACAAAGCGGCACCCAAGGGCAGGCTTATAATGCCTCAGCAGATGGCCATCCGAAGCGCACTTGACAAAGGCGCCACTGTTGTTGTGACGAGAGATTCTGAACTGAAGGAAACTCTCTCGGGACTTGGCAGAAAACCGGATGTAGTCATTACCGACAGTCAGGTGTTTTCCTATGTGAGTAGTGTGGTTCCGGAGGAGGTAGCATTAACCTCATTTTCCATTTTGATGGCAAAGTACAAGGGAACTTTGGAGAGCTCCGTAAAGGCGGTTGAGGCTTTGGACCACCTTAAGGACGGGGATCGGATTCTGATGGCGGAGGGCTGCACACACCACAGGCAATGCGGGGATATCGGAACGGTGAAGATCCCCAATTGGCTGAGAAAATACAGCGGGAAGGGTATTAGCATAGAGACCTGTTCCGGGAAGGATTTTCCGGAGGATCTCAGTGGATTTTCGGCAGTTATTCACTGCGGAGGCTGCATGAATACCGAAAGGGAAATGCGCTACCGCATGAGGTGTGCCGAAGATCAGCAGGTGCCCTTCACGAATTACGGGATCGTGATTGCGAAGATGACCGGGATTCTGGAAAGGAGCATCAAAGTATTTAATGGATAATTATATTAATGAGCTTGCGTGTAAGCTCTTGGAAACCCGTAAGCTCAAGGCAGAGGAATATGCATATCTCATAGAACACAGAGACTCTGAGACTACAGAGTTCTTGCGAGAACATGCGGTATGTATCAGAAAAGAAACCTATGGCAATGAAGTCCTGATCCGCGGGCTCATCGAGGTCAGTAACATTTGCAAAAATGACTGTCTGTACTGCGGTATCAGAAAGAGCAACTGGTGCGCGGAACGGTACAGACTGAGCGAAAAGGAGATTCTCTCTGCAGCGGAAACCGGCTACAGACTTGGTTTCAAAACCTTCGTCCTTCAGGGAGGCGAGGACGCCTGGTATACGGATGAAAGGCTGGAAAAGCTTATAAGGCAGCTAAAGAAAAGGTATCCCGACTGTGCTGTGACCCTGTCCCTTGGTGAGAGAGGCCGGGAAAGCTTTGAGAGGTTACGTGCGGCGGGAGCGGACAGGTATCTTCTTAGGCACGAGACTGCGGATCGGGAGCATTATCGGAAGCTGCATCCGCCGGAGATGAGTTTTGAGCATCGCATGGAGTGCCTAATGGCGCTTAAGGAGCTGGGCTTTCAGACCGGTGCCGGATTTATGGTGGGGTCGCCGTATCAGACTACGGAAAATCTTGCGGCAGACCTCAAATTTCTGGAAGAGTTCCAGCCGGAAATGTGCGGGATAGGCCCCTTTATCCCCCACCATGGCACTCCGTTTTCGGAATACAGCGCGGGATCTGTGGAGCTCACCTGCTTCCTGTTGTCTTTGATCCGGATCATTTGCCCGAAGGTGCTTCTGCCCGCCACAACGGCTCTCGGGACCCTGGACCCGGAGGGGCGAGAAAAGGGTATCCTTTCCGGTGCCAATGTTGTCATGCCGAATCTGTCACCTCAAAATGTACGGAGCAAATATCTTCTGTATGACGGAAAGCTTGCCACAGACGCAGAGGCTGCGGAGAATCTGGCGGATTTGAAACAGAGGATCGAAAAAATTGGATATAAAGTAGTTGAGAAGAAATAAAAAGGAGAAACAATCATGGCTGTTTACAACCCAAAATCACTTAAAGCAGAGGAATTCATCAACGACGAGGAAATCCTCGCAACCCTGGAATATGCGGAGGCACACAAGAATGATGCCGAGCTTATCGACAGCATTCTTGAGAAGGCAAGACCCGTGAAGAACGGAAACGGCTGCACCTGCGCAGGCCTTAGTCACCGTGAGGCATCTGTGCTTCTTGCCACCGAGCTTCCCGACAAGATCGAGAAAATGTATGAGATCGCAGAGGAGATAAAGCTTGCATTCTACGGTAACAGAATCGTGCTTTTTGCGCCCCTTTACCTTTCCAATTACTGCGTCAACGGATGTCTCTACTGCCCGTATCATCTGAAGAACAAGCATATCAGTAGAAAGAAGCTCACACAGGAAGAGGTGCGGGCTGAAGTCATTGCCCTCCAGGATATGGGTCACAAGCGTCTCGCCATTGAGGCCGGAGAGGATCCGGTGAACAATCCCATCGAGTACATTCTCGAATGCATTAACACTATCTACGGGGTACATCACAAAAACGGAGACATTCGCCGTGTTAATGTCAACATCGCAGCAACTACGGTTGAGAATTACAGAAAGCTCAAGGAGGCAGGTATCGGAACCTATATTCTGTTCCAGGAGACTTACCACAAGAAGAGCTATGAGACACTTCATCCTACTGGACCAAAGCATGATTACGCTTATCACACAGAGGCAATGGACCGCGCCATGGAGGGGGGCATCGATGATGTGGGACTTGGTGTGCTTTTCGGCCTTGAGATGTATAAATATGAGTTTGCGGGACTTATCATGCATGCCGAGCACCTTGAGGCGGTTCATGGGGTTGGTCCGCATACCATCAGTGTTCCGAGAGTGAAGAAGGCCGACGACATTGACCCTGACATGTTTGATAATGGAATCAGCGATGAGATATTTACAAAAATTGCGGCCTGCATCCGCCTGGCAGTGCCTTATACCGGAATGATCATCTCCACAAGAGAGACTGCGTCGGTGCGTGAGAAGCTTCTGAGAGTGGGAATTTCGCAGGTTTCCGGTGGTTCCAGAACTTCTGTTGGCGGCTACACCGAGGAAGAGCGTCCTCATGACACGGAGCAGTTCGATGTTTCGGATCAGAGAACTCTGGATGAGGTTGTGAGCTGGCTTATGGATTCCGGACACATTCCTTCCTTCTGCACAGCCTGCTACCGCGCCGGCAGAACCGGAGATCGATTCATGGCGCTTTGCAAGAATGGACAGATCCTTAACTGCTGCCACCCCAATGCCCTTATGACTCTTGCGGAGTATCTCGAAGACTATGCAAGCCCTGAGACAAAGGAAAAGGGTTACAGGATGATCGAGGAAGAGCTTAAGAAGATCCCTGCCGAAAAGGTGAGAACCATCGCTGAGGAGAATATAAAGGAGATCAGGAATTCCAACAGGAGAGATTTCAGGTTCTGATAAATTCCTAAAACCAAAGACCCCACCGGAGCTTTTACGCTTCGATGGGGTCTTCTCAATGTCTATTCTTATTTTTGTATGTCAAGAGTTCTTTGAAGGGGGTAATCGGAACTCTTACTAAGTATATTTGAAACGGTCATGCTTGAAAGGAACGATATTTTACAAACCGTTCTTCTCATACACATTATCGACCGTTGTTTCTGAAGGGGGCTCCGGAGTTGTATTACATCTCCGGAGTATGAGTATGAAAAGCTTTTTTGTGTTACATCTTTTTTTGTAACTGTGTATATAATAGCGGAGCTTTGTGACTGAAATATGTCTCACACCTAAAAGAAGTCTAAAAAGTATAAACAAAATATAAAGTCAAGAAATCACTTTACAGATGATTGAGAATTTGTTAACGTAGATGTGTCAACCGCTTAACATATTTATGATATGTTAACGAAAATAGTGCAAATAGTATTTTTCATCACTATTTGTACCGCCGGATGAAAGCGGCGGAATGGAGATCAATATGAATAAAAATTACGATAAAATCAATACACCAACAACAGATTTCGAAGAGAAGCTCATGAGCGTTCTTCCCTGGGAGACTAAGGAAGTTCCTTCAGATATTCCTTACGGGGATATGCCTGGAGACAAGATCGAGATCGACGAGTCCCACATAGCAAAGGCAAATGTTATTTTCCCGGCTCTTGCCGAGAAGCTTGCAAAGAAGATAAAGGAGAATCCTTACCAGCGTGCAGTTATCAGCGTTTGCGGTGGTTCCGGAGTAGGAAAGTCAGAGATTGCTTCCGTACTTGGATGGTTCTTTGAACAGTCAGGCATCGGTGCCTACATCCTTTCAGGCGATAACTATCCTCACCGCATCCCCATGTACAATGATGCCGAGCGTCTTCACATTTTCCGTGAGAGCGCAGTAAGAGGCATGATCGATGCCGGCGACTACACAGACGCCCTTTTCAAGGAGGTACGTCAGTGGCAGCAGGAGGACACAGATGCAGACAAGTCCCATCTTGATGGAAATGTATGGTTTGAGTCATATCTTGCGGCAGGCCGTAAGGGTCTCGCAGGCTATCTCGGAACACCAAACGAGACAGATTTTGATGAGGTAAGCACCATCATCAGCGCTTTCAAGGACGGAGCTGAGAGTCTCTGGCTTAAGCGCATGGGCAGAGATGCGGCCAGCCTCTGGTACGATGAGGTTAGTGTTAAGGACAAGCAGATCCTCATTATCGAGTGGACTCACGGCAACAGTGATTTCCTTCAGGGCGTGGACATTCCGGTACTTCTCAACAGCACACCGGCAGAGACATTGGCCCACAGAAGATCCAGAAACCGCGACGGTAAGACTGACAGCGCATTCACCACAATGGTTCTCGAGATTGAGCAGAGAAAGCTTCATGACCAGGCACACAAGGCCGGCATCATCTGCGCGAAGAACGGCAACCTTATAAGCTTTGACGAGTACACAGAGCTGATGAAAGACCAGTTCTAAAACATACCACCGGGGACGAGCCACCGGGGAGAACCGTCCCTACCGGAGAGAACAGTCCCTGCCGGGGATAACCGTACCTACTGGAGAGAATCGTCCCTGCCGGGGATAACCGTCCCTGCCGTGGAGAACCGTCCCCGGTGGATAACCGATGAATTATAAGAGGAGTTTATATAAATGGAGAAACATTACACCGATAACGGCCCTATGCTCAATGCCTACCCCGACAGCATGGGCGGCAGACTCAGCGACGTAGTAGGCTTCCTGGAGAAGCCGGAGATGGAAGACAGCTTCCAGTCTTTCTACATCCTTCCGAGCATCTTCAATACTGATCTGGACCGTGGATTTTCTGTTATAGATTACGATATCAATCGCGAAATGGGCAGCGAACAGGACCTTGAGAGACTTCGCGCCCTGGGCATTAACCTGAAGCTGGACTTCATCCTTAATCACGCTTCAGTTCTTTCGCCTCAGTTCCAGGATCTCATCAGGAACGGAGAGAACTCAAAGTACGCTGACTTCTTCATCAACTGGAACAAGTTCTGGGAGGGCAAGGGTCAGATGACAGAGGAGGGCTATATCCAGCCTGACGATGAGTACATCAAGGACATGTTCTTCCGTAAGCCGGGCCTTCCCATCCTTATGGTCCGTATGCCCGATGGTAAGGACGTGCCTTACTGGAACACCTTCTATCAGGAGGTTATCTACAAGCGCCCCGATGCCATGGACTTAATGGGTGCCATGGACATCCAGTACCTTGCGGCAGAGCGCATCTGCGAGAAGGTTAATGCTGAGCTCGGCGCAGGCAAGAAGCCCGCTGAGATTGACTTCACCGGTTTTGAAGAGTACAGAGATAAGGTTATCGACTACCTCGAGTCAAACCGCAAGTACTTAGGACAGATGGATCTCAATGTTAAGTCAGATCTTGTGTGGGAGCATTATGACAATACTCTCAAGGCTCTTTCGGGCTACGGTGCTTCCATCGTTCGTCTCGATGCCTTTGCTTATGCTCCGAAGGAGCCGGGCAAGAAGAACTTTATGAACGAGCCCGACACCTGGGATCTTCTTTCAAAGGTTCGCGAGCTTGCTGACAAGTATCATGTGACACTTCTTCCTGAGATCCACGCAAGCTACGGCGAGAAGGTATACAAGAAGGTTGCCGACATGGGCTACATGACCTACGACTTCTTCCTTCCGGGTCTCCTTATCGACGCCATGGAGAAGAAGAGCGGCAAGGATCTGGCACGCTGGGCTGAGGAAATCGTTAATGACAAGATCCGTACAGTCAACATGCTGGGCTGCCATGACGGAATCCCTCTTCTTGACCTTAAGGGACTTCTTCCTGAGGAGGAGATCCAGAACCTTATCGATACCATCGTGGGAAGAGGCGGTCTCGTAAAGGATCTTCACGGCAAGAAGAACATGTATTATCAGGTTAATGCTACATACTACAGCGCTCTTGGCGAGGACGATAAGAAGATGCTCCTTGCCCGTGCTATCCAGATGTTTATGCCGGGTAAGCCTCAGGTATGGTATCTTGACCTCTTTGCGGGAAAGAATGACCATGAGGCGGTTAAGCGCGCCGGTGCCGCAGGACACAAGGAGATCAACCGTACAAACCTTTCTCCCGAAGAGATGGAGAAGAGACTTGCATCTGATGTGGTTTCAAAGCAGATTGAGCTCCTCAGATTCCGTAACACCTTCCCTGCCTTCTCCTTTGATGCCGAGTTCAAGGTTGAGACCGATGGCACAAAGATGACCATGACCTGGAAGAACCAGGGACACACTGCAAGCCTGAAGGTAGATTTCGAGGACTATAGCTACGGAATCACAACAGCGTAACATGCCGAAAAGTGCATATAGAGTATTGACATTTTGAAAAGCCGTTATCCTTAAAGTTCAGGGATGACGGCATTTTTATACAAAAAATCGCACAAAAAATGGACTTGATTATTGCACAACATACACAAAATTATGTTATCCGATTGACAGAAATTGTGAATAGCGTTATATTCAAAACACATCAAGTGTCAAGCGGTTGACAGAAGCTGACATTAAACAGGTTATTTTTAAATAAGAGGAGAATATCATGAAAAAAAGCATTAACAAAATGGCTGCATTACTCATGACAGCAGCAATGGTAAGTTCACTTGCAGCATGCGGAAGCAGCACAACACCGGAGACACAGGCACCTGCCGATACAAAGGCAGCAGAGGCTACAACAGCTGCAGCAGCCGATGGAGAGACAAAGGCAGCAGCTGATACATCAGATCTTGCAGGACAGTCAATCACCATCCTTAACTCAAAGGGTGAGATCCAGACAGCTCTTGAGGAGCTTGCAGGAACATTTACAGAGGAGACAGGCATCAACCTTGAGGTTCTTGCATGCGGAGCAGGTGAGGTTCCTTATACTAAGGTTACTTCCATGTACAGCTCAGGAACAGCACCAACCATGGCTATCCTTGATACAACAGACGTTATCGCACTTGGCGCTGAGTACGGACTTGACCTTACAGATCAGGACTGGAACCAGTATTGCGACAGCATGACAACAAAGATC
>JAGAXP010000250.1 GCA_017940955.1 Oribacterium sp. | reverse complement strand
TCTATAAGCTGCCAACTGTAGGCATCGAAGGTTCCTTCCGTGACATATCGAAAGATCTTTACCTTCGGATTTGTATTACCCTGTCGTAAGATACGCCCTTCCTGCTGTTCAATATCAGAAGGTCTCCAGGGCACATCAAGATGATGCAAGGCTATCAACCTGTCCTGCACATTTGTACCGGCTCCCATCTTCTGCGTAGATCCCAATAAAAAACGGACCTGCCCGCTTCTTACTTTGCCGAACAGCTCCGCTTTCCTCGTCTCGGTATTTGCATCATGGATAAATGCAATCTCTTCAGGTGGTACTCCTTTTGCTATCAGTTTATCCCTGATATCCTCATATACATTGAAGGTTCCGTCTCCCTTTGGCGTTGAAAGATCGCAGAAGATAAGCTGTGCCGAGCGTTTATCTGCCGTATCTTCCCATATCTTAAATGCCTTCTCCACACATACGCTGGACTTGCTGTTTTCATCATCCGGCAACATATCATTCATAAGACGCTGATCCAGTGCCAGCTTTCTGCCATCGTTGGTTATCTTGAGCATATTGTCAACGGAAGAGTCCACCATGCGGTTACGCACACGCTCTGCCCTGTCAGCCAGGGACTGAACCATTTCTTTCTGCGCTTCTGACGGTTTCAATGTCACATTCTCATACTCCGCCTCCGGCACAGGAAGATTAAGCATATCCGGTGTCTGAATGTCGGCCGCCTCTTTGAACAACGATATAAGCTCCGGCAGGTTAAAGAACTTTGCAAACCTTGTCTTTGCCCTGTATCCGGTTCCCTCCGGTGCAAGCTCTATCGCCGTCTGCGTATCACCGAAGTTTGCCGCCCAGGAATCGAACTGACCCAAGCCCAGCTTCTGAAGCGTACCATACTGAAGATATCTCATATTGGTATAAAGCTCCGTCATACTGTTGCTGATTGGCGTTCCGGTCGCAAAGGTCACACCCTTACCGCCTGTAAGCTCATCAAGGTACTGGCACTTATTGAACATATCCTGTGACTTCTGTGCCTCTGTCTGTGCGATACCCGCAACATTGCGCATTTTCGTATATAGGAACAAATTCTTGTACGAATGCGACTCGTCCACAAAAAGCCTGTCCACGCCTAACTGTTCAAAGGTTACGACATTATCCTTTCGGCTCTGGTCATTCAGCTTATCCAGCTTTGTCATGAGCTGCTTCTTGGACTTTTCCATCTGCTTGATGGTATAACGCTCGCCCCTGTCAGCCTTCGCCTGTGCTATGGCTTCCGTGATTTCATCTATCTGCCGCTCCAGTATTGCCACCTGTCGTTCCTGTGACAGCGGGATCTTCTCAAACTGCGTATGCCCGATAATGACCGCATCATAATCGCCTGTCGCTATACGGGAGCAGAACTTCTTCCTGTTTGCAGGCTCAAAGTCCTTTTTTGTTGCCGCAAGGATATTCGCTCCAGGATATAAGCGTAGGAAGTCACTCGCCCACTGCTCTGTCAGGTGGTTCGGCACTACAAATAATGATTTCTGTGCAAGCCCCAACCTTTTCAATTCCATTGCAGCCGCAGTCATTTCAAAGGTCTTTCCTGCTCCTACGCAGTGCGCAAGGAGCGTATTATCTCCATATAGCACATGGGCTACGGCATTAAGCTGATGCGGCTTTAACTCGATATCCGGTGTCATGCCGGGGAACTGCAAATGTGATCCGTCATATTCCCTTGGTCTTGTGGAATTGAACCGCTCATTATAAACCTTTACAAGATCGGCTCTCCGCTCAGGATCATTGAATATCCAGTTCTTGAATGCTTCACGGATCGCCTCCTGCTTCTGTGCCGCAAGGGTGGTTTCCTTCTTGTTCAGTACCCTCTTTTCCTTACCGTCCTCTACTACCGTATCATAGATACGCACATCTTTGAGATTCAGGCTCTCCTCCAGTATCTTGTAAGCATTGGCACGGCTCGTACCATAGGTCATGTTGGCAAGAGAATTACCATAATCGGCATTCTTGCCCTTCACATTCCAGAGCCCGGTCACATCCGAATACTGTACTCCCATAACATTACGATCAAAAAGATATCCCGCCGTCTGGAAGGTCTCTCGCATGAAGTCCTCTATATATTTCGGGTCTATCCATGTCGCCCCGAGACGCACCTCGATATCCGATGCCTCAAGGTCTTTTGGCATTACCTGCTCCAGATGTGCCACATTTACCTGATACTCCGGATGGTTCTCCGCATAATTCCTTGCTACAGACAGCTTCTCACGGACATTGCCGGATAAATACTCATCGGCAGTCTCCCACTGATCTGTCAAAGGATTCTGGAATATGACACCTGCAAGCTCCTCTGTAATGGCAGCTTTGTCTTTACCTGTAAGCTCCGCCATGTAATCAAGGTCTACCTTGGCTTTCTCAGCCAAGGAGACCGCCAGTGCCTCGCTTGCGGTATCAACGCTCGTCACAACCTCAGCGTGCTTGATCGTGCGTTTTGTGAACATATCTGCTTTTCCGAGGAACTTGCCCTCATCGTCCAGCTTCTCCAAAGAGCATAACAGGCAATAGCTGCTGTCCTGGTTGAACGCCCGCTTGTTGGTCTGTGAACTGATAAGCCCGTATTTATCGGAAAACTTATCATACAGTTCATTAAGTTCCGCCTGCTTTTCCGTTATCGCCGCATCGGGGTAATCCTCCATCTGCATCTGAATCAGTTCCTGCGTACAGTCACGGATCCCGATCATGCCTTTTATCCGCTCTTCCATGGTATCCGATACATCCGCAGGCTTCATAATGGAATTCTCACGATAATACACATGATCATCCACCATACAAAAGCTATAGTTTTTCACATTCGGGTCAGCCGGTATCACTTCAAGATCTGACTTCCCAAGTTCATCCGGTGCAAGCTCCACTGCTTCATATTCCGCATGGATGTTGCTGATGGCTTCACGGAGCTGCTCTTCAAAGGGTCTCGACTCATCCGGTACACAGGTACTCTCCATGCCAAATGGCCCGGATACCATTTCCATCTTTCCCACGATCATCTCCGGGTGATCTGCAAAATACTGGTTCATGGCGATGCCATTAGCATCCATACCAAGATGCACCCAGTCAGGCTCGATATCCAAGAGCCTGTCCCTTTTTTGGAAAAAAAGAATGTCGGACGTTACTTCTGTGCCGGCATTCTCCTTAAAGGCTGTATTGGGAAGTCTCACTGCTCCGATCAGCTCCGCCCTCTGTGCAAGATACTTTCTGACCTGCGGGCTTTGCTTATCCATCGTACCCTTGCTTGTCACAAAGGCAACAATACCGCCCGGTCTTACTTTATCCAGAGTCTTTGCAAAAAAATAATCATGGATCTGGAAGTTCAGCTTATCATAGGGCTTATCGCTGACCTTATAGTTTCCGAACGGCACATTTCCGACCGCTACATCAAAAAAGTCATTCTGAAAATCGGTCTTTTCAAATCCACTGATACGGACATCCGCCTGCGGATAAAGCTGTTTTGCGATGCGCCCTGTCAGATCATCAAGCTCCACGCCATAAAGTTTGCTGTCCTGCATGGCTTCCGGCAGCATTCCGAAGAAGTTACCTACACCCATTGCAGGCTCAAGGATATTTCCTTTTTCATATCCCATCTGTCCTATCGCATCATAGATATTTCTTATGATGACGGGACTTGTGAAATGTGCGTTAAGCGTACTCTCTCTTGCGGAATTATACTCTTCCTGAGTAAGCGCGCCCTTTAATTCTTGATACTCTGCTGACCAGTTGCTCTTCGTTTCATCAAAGGCATCCGCAAGACCGCCCCAGCCTACATACTGCGATAAGATATGCTGTTCTTCCGGTGTGGCTGACCTGTGTTCATCCTCGATCTGCTTTAAGGTTGCGATGGCTTTCATATTGCCCCAGAACTTATCCTTTGCACCGCCTTTACCGAGGTCATCATCCGTGATACGAAAATTCCGTGCGCCGGATTTATCAATCTGAGGCTGTGGTTCTGCAAGCTCCTGTTCTCTTGGTGAAAGGTCAAGGACGATGGACTGTAGCTTTACTTCCTCTTCCTGCTGTACCTCTGCTTTTATCTCATGGAACTTCTCCCAGTCCTCTTCCGAAACATAGGTAAGCTCATCGAAATCGAGATACTGAAGCTCGTTTTCTATAAGGTCGGTAAGAGTATCATATTCATTCCGAGATATGATCTGACCGTCAATCGCAAGTCGGATACTGTTATGCTCCAGGTCAACCGAAGCCTGTATCGGATATTCCTTGCCATCTGCTTCATCTACAAGGTCAGTATAGGCAATCTCCACATTTGAAAGGTCAGAAAAGTCCGCATCATGATCATACTCTCTATAACAGAAATCATTGATAAGCTCCTTTGCCTGTTCCTGCTCCGGTGTAAGCACAACTTCCTTTGCACGAAGAAACTCCGGCACTTCCGTAAAGCCAAATGAATCTACGAAATATGCCTTATCTTCACCGTTCTGATGAAGCACCACAACATCGGATACGGACATGGAGCGCCCCTTATAATCTGCGGGATGATCTATATTGAATTTCTCATAAAGATCATCGAGGGTTGTGCCATCTTCCAATGCTCCGGTATAGACCTGTTCATAATTACCGGAATCAACCGCAAGCCCTCTGTTCTTCAGATGCTCCAGATTTTCAAATATAATATCCCGCCTGTCCTCGGCATCATCCGATATCTGATAGATGGTAAATGTATCCTGCTCCGCTTCTGATACCTCTTCCGTCTGTACCTGATAATCTGTCTCAACAGGTTCCGACTGCGGTTCCTCCTGTGCGTTCCCAGCTTCGATTGCGTCAACCAGTTTTTCCTGCTCATCCGCAAGGGCTTCTTTTGCCTGTTCTTTTTTATATTCCGCATAGGCTTCCTTTGCTCTCGGCGAAAGATACTTATCCTCTGCGATCAGCTCACGGATACGCTTTTCCACCACATTCCAGTTAAGGAGTACCGATGTATAAGGATCCATGATGCTGCCCTTATCAAGTTGAATGCCCTTTGCGTCATGATCTTCCCAACTCTTATCATTTCCGATCAGTGCATGGGACTGGCCGCCGGTTCCGTATTCGTTTTTAAGGAATGCGACATTATCTTTGCTGTCGTGTCCTTCTTTGAAATAATCATAAATACGGAAAAGCCCCTGTGATACACCGCTTCCATGAGTAAGCCTACTGTCTATCTCATCCTGTGTGATGAAGTTTTCAAGCCTTACATTCACCTCATCCGCAAGGGGAAACTCACGGCGTGGAGTATCAAGGTCAGCCACCTCGAATAAGAGATACTCCGGCTCTTTAACGTATCTCCACCGAAGTGAAGCCTCACCTCTTTCCAGTTTATCCGCGGCCCTGCCGATCTCTTCCGCAAGAAGTTCCCTTCCCTCATGGGTGGATAAAAGCTCTGCGATATGTGCCTGGCTCTCAGGAAAGTTATTGCCCTTTATTGCAAGGGATTCCGGCATATCATCCATGCCGTCACGGAAGAAATAATAGATCTGCTCCGACAGCCTGTTACGCTCAGTGGTATCAACGAGGAATGCCTCATTTCTCGACATATAAGTGCCATTTTCCACCATCTGACGGGTGAACTCTTCATACAGGCTCCAGCTATAGGTTGTCGCAAAATCCACCTGTGCGGAATTGCCGGGAGCTATGCTCATGCCGTTTTCGTCAAACCATACGGATACCCTCTGGTCATCAAAGGTAAAACCCTTGCCGGTAGTGCCGATCTCGTTCTTGATGAACTCTGCCATTTCAGCCGGATCCTTGCCTGCCTGGTACTTGGCATAGATACGCTTACGGCTGTCCTCCATACCGCCGCCGGTACGGATAATGTCAAGAAGCTGTTCGTCCTTTAACATAAAAACAGCGGGAGCTTTCGTTTTCACGCTTGCTTCCGCTGCTGTAATCGTTCCAACCTGTTATTCATATGATGGGAACAG
>JAGAXP010000027.1 GCA_017940955.1 Oribacterium sp. | reverse complement strand
TTTCTTCATCAGTCTTCCCCAAAAAGTAAAAGTCCGAATCCATATCAACAGCAGAAATATCTGCCACTTTACAAACAGTCAGTCCATAAGGAATTCTCTTAAGTTCCATATTTACCCCACCCATAAAATAATAACTTCCTATGCAATCTACAGTTCATGGTAATATGGACAGATACTCTCATAATGACCATCCTTCATGCGAAATCCCCCGGGAATAGTCCCAAGTTGAGTAAATCCCAGTCGCTCATACAAGTGTCTGGCATGAGTATTGCTTTCGACAACTGCATTGAATTGAAGAACCCGAAATCCAAGTTCTTTACCTTTCTTCAGGCAATCCAGAACTAATTGCTCGCCGATATGCCTTCCTCGGGCATCAGATGAAACTGCATAGCTAGCATTACAAATATGACCGCAGCGTCCTACATTGTTTGGATGGAGAATATACAAGCCATATATCTTACCATCTTCTTCGGCAACAGCCGTATAACTCTGTGCCGCAAAGAACTCTGCTCCGCTTTTCGAATTCAATAGTTCCTCCTGCGGAAAAGCGATTCCTTCTTCTACAACTTCGTTCCAAATTCTGATAATCTCCGGCAAATCATTTTCCGTATATCTTCTAATAATCATTTTCCTCATCTCTCATTCTTTTATCATCATCAAGGCTACCACAAGAAGAATAGCCGGTGAGATCCATATTGTTCCAATACCAAACCTTGCGGAAAGTACCCCTCCGATGCCGGCTCCTATGGCAAAGATAAGAATAATGCCAAAGAAATGCAATGCCTTATACAAGGATTCCTTCTCTTTTGATCTGAAATACTGTGACAGGCTTTCCGTACCGCTCCTCAGATTGCCGATACACATCGTACTGGCGTATCCGTACCCATGAACCTTTCTGAAGGTCTGCACCTGCATGGCACATGAGAACGATACCATGATATTCGCGAGCATGTTAAATCCTGACGGCATAAATCCTACCGCCAAAAGCAATACGATCTCTATGAAAAGTATGATCTGCCTCCAATGGATCTTGCTGCTGGTCTTGAACCTGCTCTCGACCCTTTCAGCCAGAAAAATACCTGCAGCAAATGATATGAGCGGAAGCATATAATGCAATCCCTTATCCCACTCTCCCTGCATAAAGTTCTGGCTCATCAGTACCACATTACCGGTCTGGGCATTTGCGAATACACCATGTCTCACGTTATAAGTATATGCGTCTTGTAATCCTCCCGAAAATGAAAGCAACGCACTTAATCGAAAGCTCTCGGAGGTCTGCGTTTTTGCAATCGACATCTCTTTTCTCCAAATATGCCTTTTAAAATTATAACGACATATTTTCCTTCAGATATTATAGCATGGCAAGCAGAAACATCAGGATAAATCTGCCCACGCTAATACACCTGCTATCACAAGCGCTACATCTTCACTTTCATAACCGTTCATCTTCTTCCATCCCCTCATAAATGACCGGGGCAGCCGGATTATTGCCCCGATCTTTAAGTAACTTCCTCAAACGGTCCCTGAGTATTATCCCAGAGCCGTTTTCTTCGTTTTGCTTGGTACCGGATGTTCCCGGCTTGCTTCGTTTTTTGCGACTTCCGCCTTCTTCTGAGGAAGCTTCTCCTTCATGGATACACGCTCACGCTCGGGCTTCTTTTCGCCTCTCTCAGCCTTTCCGGGCTTGTCTGCCTGCTCGGCTTCCTTTGTATCCTTCTGAGCCTTAGCTCTCCTTTGAAATTTTCATAATCCATAAGTGTTTTATCCTTTCTGTTTGCGGTTAGCCATGGATCGTCATCCGCTGGCCGGTTACTGGCATAAAAAGCTCTGCCACAAAAGTGACAGAGCTAAGTGATAGAGCTTTATATGACAGTATCTTTTTATACTTGAACAAATGCAGGTGTATCTGCAGGAGCATCAAGGAGTTTCTTGAGCTCGTCATCCATTTTAAGAAGTGTGATGGAGAAGCCTTCCATATCAAGGGATGTCATGTAGTTTCCGACAAGAGTCTTGTAAACCTTGATATCCTTCTTATTAAGCTCTTCTGCAAGATGCTTATTGGCTACAAACAGCTCCATGAGAGGTGTTCCGCCCATTCCGTTAACCATGACAGCAACTTCATCTCCTGCGTTGTAGATACCCTCAGCAAGTATTTTGCCAAGAAGCTTGTCAACAATATCGTTAACAGAACTGATCTTTTCACGGTTTACACCGGGCTCTCCGTGGATACCGATACCGATCTCTACTTCATCCTCGGCAAGGTCGAAGTTCGGCTTACCGGCTGCAGGTACTGTGCAGGCATCAACAGCCATACCCATTGAACGAACGTTAGCTATAACTTTCTCAGCAACAGCCTTAACATCAGAAAGACTTCCACCTGCCTCGGCGCATGCTCCGGCAAGCTTGTGAACGAAGATTGTTCCTGCGATTCCTCTTCTTCCTGTTGTCCAGGTACTATTCTCAACAGCTACATCATCTGCTGTGATAACATGATCAACCTCGATTCCTTCATCTCTTGCCATGTCGGCTGCCATCTCGAAGTTCATTACGTCACCGGTGTAGTTCTTGATTACAAGAAGAACACCTTTTCCGCCGTTTGCAGCTTTTATGGCTTCAAAGATCTGGTCAGGAGTAGGCGATGTGAAAACCGCACCTGCGATTGCACCGTCAAGCATACCTTTTCCAACGTAGCCACCGTGTGTCGGTTCATGTCCGCTTCCACCGCCGGAAACAAGAGCAACCTTGCCGTCAGATCCGCCGGCTCTTACAACCACATCAAATCCGTCAAGCCTCTTAAGGTACTGAGGATAAGCTGCAACCATTCCGTCCAGCATCTCGTCAACTACATTGTCAACCCCATTGATTAGTTTCTTCATGTCCCTGACTCCTTAATTATGAATTTATTTTTTTTACAGTCCGCGTCTGCTCTGCGGCTGCAATAACTGCGTCCATATTTTGACCACAAACGGCTGTAACAGCAGCTACGATGGCGCCTTCAACGATTGGAGCATCAGCAAGCTTAACATTTATACCTTCTCCGTCCAGCAGTTCAATAGCCGTTTCTGCACTCATAATTCCGCTTCCAAGATCTGCTAAAAGAACTACTCCATCCCCATCGTTTGCTGCCTTTATGGCCTCTGAGATCCTTACAGCATCGGTGCCGATCTCGCCGTCTTCCATTCCTCCGGCTGCAATGATACCCTTATGCCCTGATGCAATCTGATCTGTCAGATCCTTGATTCCGTCTGCAATTTTACTGCTATGTGATACCAAAACCAGTCCTACCATGTTTTACCCCTTAACGAAATCTCGGATAACTTCAAGTGTCATAGTTGCTGATGTAGCCCCCGGATCCTGATGTCCTATACTTCGCTCTCCCAGGTAGCTTGCACGTCCCTTGGTTGCAGCAATGGTCTTTGTAAACTCAATTCCTTCATTTGCTGCCGTGCATGCTTCTACAAGACCGTCATATAAACTTCCGCCCTCTGAAATTTTTGCTTCATAGGCATCATGGGCAGGAATCAGAGAATCAAGCATGGTTTTTTCGCCTTTTTCTGCTTTTCCTCTCTTTTGAATACCGGCAATGGCTGCTTCAAGAGCAAGCTTGAAATCTTCTGTGGTAAGAGTATCTTTTCCTGCAAGAACTTTAGCCGCCTCCATGTAAGCAGTTCCGTATAAAGGACCGGAAGCTCCGCCAACAGTGGATAAAAGCGTCATTCCTGTTTTCTTCAGCGCTGCTCCGATGTCTGGATCATCCTGAGGAGTCTTTTCAATAACTGCTGTAAAGCCTCTTGCCATGTTTACACCGTGGTCAGCATCGCCGATTTCTCTGTCTAGGTCTGTCAAGAAATCCTTGTTGTCGATAATCTTTTCTCCGATACACTTAAGGCATTCATAAATTTTAGTAGACATATGCAATTTGTCCTCCCAATCTGTTATTGTAAAAGCTCTGCATGGTATATTATAACAAAACCACATGAAATTTCCATACATTATGTGTATATAATAGCTAATTGTTTAAACAATTATGAAATATCTTTTGTGTTATATCTACAATCTCGCTCTTGTATAATAAAAATGCACTAAAAGCGCCAGACCCAAACCCGACTGCTCAGGTTTGAGCTGACGCTAAATCAGCCGATATTCTTTTGCAAAAGAAATGGACTCGGAAGTGAGGTGTTTTTTGTTTTCCTCATTTCTTTGTCCATTGTAAATATAACACATTCAAAAAAGCCTGAAAACAGACATCAAGCCGACATTATGCGGACATTTTGCAGACATTTCTAAAAAAACACCTATTCCGTGCTGATGGTTATCGCAACATCTCCTTGTGAAAGAAGATCTGCCATCTCTGCCTCATCCGTATCAGATATATGACCAAGCCTTGTGTATGACCAGCTGTTGGAGCCATAGAACACTACCATCTGATTGCCCGAATAAAGTACAATGTCACCTGAACTCGTTGTTGTCTGTTTATCATCTCGTGGCAAACTCTGTCCTATGGAACCCACCTGTTCAAAATCGCCATACATTGACATCTGAATGGTAATATCACCATCTTTAGCCATATCCCGAAGTGCTTCTACAGCCTGATTATCTTCCCATTCCACATTAACTTTTGTATCGCCAATCTTCATTATCATTGTACTATCTCCAATAGCTTCATCATCTACTGATTCATCTTTTTCTGCCAGCTGATACATAGCAGTCCCCTCCGACATGACATTCTCTTCTGAGCTTTCTGTTTCAACATTTTCTGATGTTGATATTTCAGTTACTGCATTCTGATTATCACCATAGCTTATTGTATTTCCTAAACAGGCGCTCATACAAAACATGATTGTCATACAGAATGCTATCAAAATCATTTTCGTTTTTATCTTAAACATCCTTTATTTTAAAGCCTTTCCAAACTCGAAAGCTTCATTTAACTCTTCGGTTTTTCCAGATGCCTCACCCATATCACCTAAGCCACCGCAGAATAATGAGCCTGAAAACTGAACCTTTTCAAAGCAGTCAACCCATCCCTGAAGTCCACTTTCAGCCTTTTTAGGAACAAACTCTTCATCCTCAGCAGCGACAGAGAACATATATACATTTCTAAATTTATAATCTGAAGGATACAGAGGATTGAGTCTGTCCAAAAGAGTCTTCATCTGGCCACTCATCTCGTAGTAATAGATAGGAGTGACAAATACCAATGTATCTACGTTCTTTACTTTATCAGCAATCGTGGCAGCATCATCATTAATGACACATTTCTGAGTATTCTGACATGCCAGACATCCTATACAAAAGCCTATGCTCTTCCCTTTTAGACTTATATGCTCCACATCGTGACCTGATACTTTTGCTCCCTCTATAAGCTTTTCAGTAAGTATATCTGAATTGCTATTTGCACGAAGGCTTGTTGAAATTACTAATACTTTGCTCATATCATCCCGTCCTTATTTCAAATTCTCCTTAAAGAAGCTCTCCAGCTTATCAAACGGAATATAATCTTTATCCCCGCCATCGTAAAGATCTGTATGCACCGCATCAGTGATTATCATAAGTTCCTTGTTATCTGCATACTTGCTGTCTTTGATCATATCTGCATATGCATCCTTTGAGAAATAACATGAATGAGCCTTTTCTCCATGAACAAGTAAAACTGCACTTCTGATCTCGTTGCTGTATTTAAGTATTGGCTGATTAACAAAGGATTCACAGCCGATTACATTCCAGCCACCATTAGAATTAAGGCTTCTCTTGTGATAACCTCTGTCAGTCTTGTAGTAATCATAATAGTCTTTAACAAAGAAAGGTGCATCCTCCGGAAGCGAATCTACTACACCGCCGCCAAGCTTATACTCACCTGCCTTAAGGTCTTCAAGTCTCTGAGCGCACATGGCAGCCCTCTTCTGATACCTTGCTTCCTCGCTGTCCTCGGAGTCAAAATATCCCTTGGCATTTACTCTTGTCATGTCATACATTGTCATTGCAGCTGTAGCTTTGATCCTTGTATCAAGAGCTGCTGTATTTACAGCCATGCCGCCCCATCCACAGATACCGATGATTCCAATCCTGTCAGGATCTACTTTTTCATTAAGTGAAAGGAAATCAACTGCTGCCATGAAGTCTTCTGTATTGATATCAGGAGATGCCATGTATCTTACATTCCCCCCGGACTCTCCTGTAAAGGAAGGGTCAAATGCTATCGTCAAAAAACCTCTCTCTGCCATTGTCTGAGCATAGAGACCGGAACACTGCTCCTTAACTGCTCCGAATGGCCCGCATACAGCAATTGCAGGAAACTTGCCTTCTGCATTCTTTGGAACATACATATCCGCTGCAAGAGTGATTCCATATCTGTTTACAAATGTGATTTTGCAGTGGTCTACCTTATCGCTCTTTTTAAAGGTCTTATCCCACCCGGTTACAAGTTTTAGTTCTTCTTTTCTGATCATTTTACATTCCTCCGTTTTAATCATTTCTCTTTTTGGATCTGTCTTATCAAAAAATCCATAGTATCTACTTTTTTCTGACTGTCATGAAGTTCATCCATCAGATGGCACCGGCATTTCCTAAGATCTCGAAGAAGCGTATCTGTATCCCCTTCTTCATACATCTTTTTCATAAAGCTTATTTCTTTTTCATCACAGCCCATGTCCGTAAGGCCTTCAAGAATCTTTTTGGTATCCATTTTTTTTGCTCCTTCTGATTTCATAGTAAATCCTTGACCAGGTTTTCGCTAATGAACAAAATAAGTATCATGATATTCGTTTCTGGAATAACATATAAATTGTCAGCTTTATGGAGGTTTTCATGGAAATAGAAAATCTCAGATATTTTCTTGCAGTTGCAAGGGAAGAAAATATGTCAAAGACCGCTGAGCAGCTTCATGTATCACAGCCTGCTCTTTCAAAGACATTAAAATCATCAAAACCAGGTGCCTGGCACCCTTAAGTGTGGTATTGAAGGTCAGGCAGATGTGCATTATGCAATGCCGGTGAGGGATTATCTGTACGATGCATTAAACTATGCAGCTCAAGTTGATGATATAAAGAGGAATCACGAAAAGGCGAAGGATCTTAGTGGCGCTGAAAAAATATCCGGATTTTCCAAAGAAGATCGTATATTGCCTGTGATAACACTTTGAATATGTTTTGATAACAACGCATGGGATGGTCCGAGGTCTCTTTATGATATGTTTGATGATATTCCGGAGGAAATATTGAAATATATAAACAACTATAAACTCAATCTTATAACACCGGATGAAATAAAGGATTTTAGGAAATTCAAAAGTGAGCTCGGTACCGTTTTAAAATCCATACAGATTTCAGATAACAAAACTGCAACTCGTGATATACTGAACTCAGGTGAATACGAAAATATCAGTACAGATACTGTAAATATGATCAATGAATATACCGGTGCTAAGATTTCTACAGAAAACGCAATAGGAGGTCATGTCAATATAGGTAATGCATGGAAAGAATTAATGGATGATATCCGTACAGAAGGTTGCATTGAAGGTCAATCTAAGGGCGAAGAAATGCTCGCCAAGCTTCTAAAGAAGCTTGATCCGGGAAGTGCTGAATTCATTAAGGCTTTAAACGCTACTTCCAATGAAAGACAGGAAATGTATATAAAATACGGCATTAAATAACAGCATCTACAAGTAAAGGGCTATAGCACACCATGATGACTTTATTCTGTCACCGTTCATTAAAGCAATACCGCAATCTTAATGTTCACCGGCCGGATCTCTTACTATCTTTATATTGTTTTAATTATTATTAAGTCCGACAATATAGTAAAATCATGTAGTAGCATAAACTGTTTTTGCAGATTTTTATCAGCATAAGCATTAGCACCAAGGAGATCACTATGGACGATAAGGAATTAAGAGGAATTGTCAATCCGGTTTTCAGCACGGCCAAATCATGTATACAATTAAACGCAGCTTCAGGAGATGAGGATTCTATAGCTTTACTTAAGGCTCTCTCTTTTAAAAGCTTTGACGATACACTGTCTGAGAAAGCCCTGCCAAAAGAAATATCGGATCAGATAAGAAATATCGTACCGGCATATATGTTTCTTATCGAATCTCGCTTTAAAACAATGAATAATTTTATAGAAAGCCAAACCAACACTCATGTTGTTGATCTTCCGTGTGGGTACACAGCCCGCGGAATCAAGATGTCACGTATGGGAATAGGTTATACAGGTCTTGATTTGCCTGCAGTTATAGATGATATATCTCCTGCAGCCAATTCTTTATCAGATAAAGCTCATAAAATAACTTACCACGCTGTAGATGCTACGAATTACAATTCTCTGGATGAAGCTGTGCCTGAAGAAACCCGCAATCTGATGATCACCACAGAAGGTCTTTTGATGTACTTTTCCCAGTCTGAGCTTGATGAAGTCTTTTCAAATATTCATCGCCTGCTCGAAAAACATGGAGGGCGTTGGGTCATTTTGGACAGAGCATACAGTCATTTTGACTTTATGCTGGCAGAAGCCGTACTCGGTAATAATGCCATCCTCACAGAACTTTACAAGCGGATGACGGCAAAATCCGCAAGTGAGGCTGCTGATGTAAAATTTGCCGACAATGTCTTTTTTGATCCTGATGAAAAAATTGTCAGAGATTATATAAAGAAGATGGGCTTTAAACTCACAGAGATATGCATGACCGATTTCCTTCCGGATAGCTTTAGCTCAATTAATGGTGATTCCGGGAAGGACGCTGCGGTAAGAGAGTTGTTTAAATACATGCATTTCTGGGAGCTCACCGTTCTGAAGGATTCTTATGTCACAGAGGGTTCAAGCAATGAGGATTTGTTCGGCTTCCATTTAGAAGCACAGGATGGCACTCTTAATATCGAATTAACAGGAAGGTTGGATACTCTCTCTTCTCCTGATCTTTTGAAGGCATATCAGGAAGCTGCCCAAAATGAAGAGATCACAAGTCTTTCTCTTGATTTCAGTAAGCTTGACTATATATCCTCAGCAGGACTTCGTGTGCTGCTGATCATGTATAAGGCTTTGAAAAACAAGAATAATTTCTCAATCGACAATGCAAGTGACTCTGTAAAGGAAATATTTATCACAACAGGTTTTGATTCTGCGTTTAATCTTGAATGGTCATAGGTTAATGGGCCGTCTTTAAAACCGGCAGATTCTTTGCCGGTCAGGTATTCGGAAACGTTACATGCAAAGGGCTATAGCATAACTATGATGCTATAGCCCTTTGCATGTAACGTTTCCGAATACCTGATTATATGCTCTTTTCCGATTTCTCAAATACTTACTATAACCTTTATTTGTGCCAGCAATATTGTTTTTGCCTTATCATCCGATATCTGCCTCAGCAGACTATTCATTTCCACAACAAAAGCATCCTCTTCCTTATCCTCAACCCCAAGCAAATAATTCGGTGTTGTTTTTAACAGATTCTTAAGCTTACCATGACCCTGTGCCCCGTAATAGAAGCTGATTACCGGTCCTGCAATGTCTGTTTGATTTGTTATATTAGCTGACATAATACTTAGTCAGGAAATAGGTTCTGTCCCAATCGACGATATTCATGGCTGACTCCTTCTCAGCACGGATGTCATGCTCGTCAAAAACCATCACTTGCTTATTCTTAAGATCGTAGAGCGGCCAATCATAAGCCTTCCCGTCAGGCGAGATGTCGCCAGAAAGGGAAGGATTACCGCATTTGGCGAACTGTACCCACATTTTTCGCATGATTTTGGAGAATTTCTTATCGAATTCCCTTCCTGT
>JAGAXP010000249.1 GCA_017940955.1 Oribacterium sp. | reverse complement strand
TTGAGGAAATAAATCGTGAACCTGTAGTTTATCATTGGACATACAAAATGGATGAAATCAGTGTTGCCGAGGCAGAATCAGCTGGAGTTAAATCTAATGATGCATTAAGTGTCAGTTAATTATTATTCGTTGTACTAGTGTGCCATGGCAACCCTGCCGGAGGCACTGTGTTTGTCTGTTTGCCATGAAAATCATATGCCGTGGAGGCTCGTGTCAAGAGCACCGTGGAATAATATTTCTGGTGGCTCTCCCCATCCGGAATGGTGGCTCTCAAATTCCGGACAGGTGGCTCAAACAGCCCCGGAGTATTCAATAAGAATTACTCAATGAATATTATAACATATTGTTTCAAGTATCAATAACTTAAAAAATGTTATTTTTTAAAACAAACCCAAAAATCTTTTTCAATAATATCAGGCCTTAATCCCATGCTAACAGCTACTGCCTGAAACACTTCTTTTCTATCCTCAACGGTTTGTTTTGCAAAATTCTTCATACTAACTGCAAACCTTTCTAATAATTTCAAACACCCATGCAGCAACTTCAGTGGTTTCTGAAATTATTATTTGCTTATCTTTGTCGTTCAATCTATTACGTAAAGTAGAAATAATCCCATCATCAATTCGTTCTTTTCCGAGGGTTTTAATCGCCTCTACAACGATTATTGAGATTTCTGACATATGAGATTTTTCCCTATTTGCCTTGTGCTTAAATGATATTTTTATATTATCCCACGAGAACTCTCTATAAGGGCCATCGCTAATGTAGTTCCAAACAACAGGCACTTGTGTCGATAAGCCTAATTTATTAAGAGCTACATCGCCACATGGTGAAATCGTCCAATGATATTTTCTTGCCAGTGCATAAGCAATTTTCTCAGGATCAGCCGGAATATATGAATTAAGAAGTTTGCTATATTTAGGCTTTTCATACATTCCATCCATAATTCGACGAATTGTCCCCTCATCTACTTGTCGTCCCAGGCATTTTCGTATCGTTGTAAGTGAAGCTATATCGCTAAAATCTGAAGTGAAAATAATATCCCCATCAGCTAGTGCTGATAATCTATTTTTAATTTGATCATATATTTTAGTGGTCATCCTATGCTCCTTTTGTCACGATTATTAAATAATTTATGTGTCAATCTCACAAGACTATTATTTTTAAATTGACATAAAGTGGGTTCAAAAAGAGCAGCTACCTCAATAGAGATAACTGCTCTAATGTAAGCTTCCACTATCAACCACCTAAAAAAACATGATCAGTACCAAAATAAGAGACCCCAGGTAACGCAAAAACCTAGATTACTATCTTGAATTAAAAGATTAACTGTCATTATCTCGATACTTTTCAATGTATGCTTCGAATACATCGCACTTTACAAGAGGAGGCATTCCTTCGATTTTATATACGGCTCCGGCTTCATTTGCGAGGCGTTGAAATAATGTCAATCCCATGCTGTATAACTTAGCTCCTTCGCTGTAACGTACCATCTTTTTATCTGTCTGTTTCATCGCTTGCCCTCCTCTGTATTACACTATCTTTCTAATACATACATTCAATTGTTGAAAGTATTACTAATTTCTTCACACGTCATATCTAACTAATAAATAGCTTTGCTTATGCTATAATCAATGGATTTCCGTTTAATATAATTATGACAGATTAGTTGAATAATATAATTTGACTTAAGCTTGATTACTTCTAGGCATTAAAACTTATAAATAATCCCTCCTGACTATGTCACATCAGTAGGGATTTGTTATTTTTCAATTTATCTTTCATAATACATATAAGCCAAAGTTTGGCATTATGACATAATCATATGTATACAGGAACATAGCCATGTGAGTATTCCGTATGGGATTACACCCCCCCTGTCTCGGTCAGAGGAAACCGGTATTCCGGGGCAGGAAACCGAACATTGATTTGTGTCAAATACTACATTTCTTGCAAAGCCTGCTCTTGTACCGCTTACGCGGCAAAGACAATACATGCCTGATTTGATTAATGACACATATGCCTTTTCAAAGCAGTTTCCTATTACCGGAATCATGGTATACAAAATTCTAGGCAGGAAAGTTTGCCAAAGCGTAATATTCAGAAATATCATTCAATGCGTTTTTCAAAAAAATCTATCATAATATAAGAATAGGGATATAATGCCCTCTAATTTTAATTTCACTTAAATTATTTTTGTATCTCATATAATTTACAATTCTCCTCCCTCCCCCACAAAAAAGACGGCCCTAAAGGAACCGCCTCTCTTATAAATTGCCCTCTCGCCCTTAGAACGCTCAGGCTCTGCCTAAATCAATTTGCATACATCTCTCTGAAAGCTGAATATGGCAAGCTGCATTCATTAATGTAGTTATCAACACCACCATGGTCACCGAAATACTGCCATGTATAAGCCTTGCCCTCTTCACTCATTACAAAGAGAAGAAGCTTTTCGCCGTTATGGTTAAGTACCGCTGCACCCACCTTCTTTGCATAGTCATTCTGAGCAAGAGGGTTTCTAAGGCCATCCAAATTGCCGAAACCTAAAATAGCTTCGTCTACAGTCTTTCCTCTGTAAGTATTTGAACAATTAATGTCATAAGGATAACCGGTTGTTCCGAGGAAATATGTAGCAAAGTTATATACTCTTGTCTGGTCGAAACGCCCTGTATCGTCAAACACATATCCCTTATCTACAGCTCCCAAAGCTACATCATCCTTGAGCATCTTCTGCGCAAATCCCGCAAGGGTATCATCCCATTCATAAGCCTTGAGTGCCCGGCCTTCGTTTGTAGGAAATCTGTGTGCCTGTGCATACTCGAATGCTTTGATGGCACCCGCCATGTCAAACTGACCCTCTACATTGTTTTCAGGAGTACCCTTGTAAACTGATACTACAGGAGTATCCGCAACCTCTCTCGCCCAGTCGGTTCTCGCATTTGCCGTATTTTCAGCAACAGAACCGTAAATCTGTGAAATATAATCCCCAAAACTTGAGCCCGCAAATGAGCTGAAAGTTACAGAAGCTGATACAAGTGCCGCTGATAAAACTAACATAAACTGTCTCTTAAATCTAATCATCAAATTCTCCATTTCTTTAGGTACGGCATATAGTTCCTTCTTATTAATAAATCGCCGTCCATGTATTTATTAATTCTTGATTACGTAATGATTATACCATAGATTTTCATAACTGATTTTTCTAGCATAAATTTAGCGCTGTAGTTTAAGATTCTGTAAATTACGGCGATTATTCTTATGTAAGGTTCTTTGGAAGGATCTCTCATTAAACATACTTAATCTTTCATAATTAAAGTAAACATACATAAAGGAGGACAGATTATGTTATGAATAAACTCAAGAAGAAAAACGCAGTAACATCAGCACTAACATGCCTTTTGATGCTGCTTCATACCGTGACCCCTGCTTACGCAGGTTTCGGAAACCTTGATGATAACCACATAGGTCTTTGGCAGGGTGTAAAGGGTGGCGGTGTCACCTACGCAACAGTCGGTGCAACGATCCATAAGATTGACGTTGACCCCGAAACAGGTATGGGTTCAGATGAACCGGATGATAAAAAATCTCAGGAAGTTAAACCCGATACACCGGGCGAGAATCGATATGTCGGTTCCCATAATGATTATCTGATAGGAAACATACCTGGTGCTACAAAAGAACAGTCAACAGCATGGTATACCACCTATACATCAAAAGGAAAACAGCCCGCCTACACCCATAGAGACGTAGGTGACTTCATCTATGCGAATTGGAACTGGCAGGATAACGGTGGCGGTGTTTCAGCCCTTAACTTTGCACAGATCACATGGCCAAAAGAAGCTGAAGAAGCGGTCTACGGTGAAGGAAGCCTCATGTGGATGAATGCTTCCGGAATACCGGAAGATAAAGACTACCCCTTTGCCTATGAGCTGAACGGTATCCTCGTTCAGGACGATAAAGGCGGTGGCGGACTTCTTGGCGGATTCCAGACCGGAACATATGCTGCATGGGAGTGGGTACTTGGTTCCGGCGCAGGAGATGTGGCAGATCAAATGCCAAGCATCCCTGCATGGGGCTGGGGAGCTGTATACACACTTAAGGATGGTTACTTAAGGGGCATGAAACACGCACCGGGTAATTCCCTTGATAAGAACGTTGGTACAATCCTCTATAACGCAGAACCTGCCAAGAACCCTACAGCAGATCTCGGACGTGGAGGAAGCGGACAGGATTCAAAGGAACCTGAATACTTAATCGGTTACTATACAAATGAGCGAACAAAACAGGAGATTCGTTCAAGATATGGAAATCTTTATCTTCATATACATAGTCCATTCCCTGATCCTGACCCTATTCCTACCCCTACAACCGACCGTTACTGGGAAATCGGTAAAAGTGCCCCGGAAGGTTATACCTGGAACATTGGTGACAGCCTAAAGGGTTCATCCCCCGAATTTGACATAGGAGTCGGTATCCCTGCAACAGAGGACATAAAGAACGGCTTCGTTGCAAATGCCTGGTATGGAAAGGTAAAGGGCTATGAGCGTGAGTTGTCAAAGGACTATGAGATAACATACATGTGTCATGGAGAACGAGATGTAAAAAGAGGAAGCGGACCTAATGCTTATTGGGACACTGTCGATTACACTGTGACATGTAAAATCCCGACCAAGCGTTCAGCAACTTATCAGGCTATATATAACGCAGACCTCCGTGAATTAAACAAGGTGATTGTTGATAATAAGGCATTTGGAAAGAACGGTCCTGTTGTCTATGGCCCTGATGACGTGGACTATAACACTGTAAATGTAGAACTTCTCTTAAACGGTAAGAAGGAAGAAACACCTACTACTTACAAAGAGAACTACCCTGTTAATGATGCTGACCACATCGACTGGCCGGAAACACCTCCTGTACAGCACGTGAACATAGGGCATACAGGCACACGTAAATGGTCTCAGCAGGAATGTATTAACAACATGTCTCTTCAGGAAGATGCTGATTCAACAGAACTCCTTACAGTAACATCCTACAGCGATAAGGTAGTTATTAACGGTGTCACATATCTTGCAGGTGGATCCGCCACATCCCATGACAGATACAATCCCGCAGAAGGACCAAAGGAAGTGAGCGTCCAGAATTTCCCTGTGACATCAAATACAGGTTCCGGCGGCCAATATCTTCAGCGTAACAATAACACTGTTGTTAACATCCCATCCGATGTAAAGAACGGTACATATGCAACAAGGCTCACGATGACCTATGCACGTATGATGCCAAGGGACGGTAACACCAAGGATACTATCCTTGACGGTGTATCCGCTATCCTTAATGAATCAATGTACGGACAGACCTTTAAGAGTAATGAACCTATAATCGTTGATACCCCTGTCATATCACCTGTGATAATCACAGATCCGGAAACAGCGACACAGCTTGTTAAAGCACCAAACGCAAGTGCTTATAAGCTCCTTCTTGACGGAACCTATACTCTTGAGTTCCAGCCTGAGATATGGAAGTCAGAGGACAGAACATCAGATTCCGGAGATTCGACACTTGATGGTTACGAGAATGAATCAGATACAGCAGACAGATACGATAAGTATGTGGCACATAAGAGGGTTCGATTCCCGTTCCCTGTTGAAGCTGCAGACATAAATGACGGTGATACACAGAAGTACTGGCCTCTAACAGGAACTGGCTTTACCGAGTGGATAGAGATACCGAAGTATTCAAATGTCCTTAAGTTCTATATCCCTACATGGGTAAAGGAAACAAATACAATGGACAGACTCAATCAGAGGGTATATACCGCAGAGTTCCGTGTAGAGTCCATAAGCTCGGACGGTGTTGATGATGATACTGAGGAATCAGACATCAATACAGAGCTTGACAGCCATGTATCAACATACACTATAGATATGATAGTGGCTGGAAGCATCTATGACTTTAAGATAATCGGTACATCCGATAAGGATATGTTCGCAGGCTACTCCGAGGATGTTAATGAGGATACAAACTACGCATTCGTTCCTAATTATGAAGAAAAGCGAGTAGGCACTAAGAACAGACTCGGTAAGGACTATATAAGATATGCTTATGATGGTTCAGTCACTACGAACTGGAGCAGCACAAATACTCTCCCGCTCCGTAACGGTACATCCAATAAGTATAAGGATATGGGAGCCCTCTGGAAGGGAACAACCTTCTCCTTCAGCTTTAAGACCATAGCGAACCTTTCGGATGCAAATGACTCAATAGTCATTAAGCCCCGCTTTAAATACGTCGTGATGACTAATGATGCTGACGGCAATAAGATCGATAAGACTTATACGAATGATGAACTTGCAATGTTCTACTCTGATGAAAAGGGTAACTACATAAGAGTCGGATCCGCACAGGATAAGACCACACATCAGAGATTCGTACAGCTTAAGAACCCACAGTTCAGAGGTTCCTGGTATATGGGAGGAGGACTTGAATCATGGTTCACTACTATAGAAAGAGACATCATAAAGAACCGTTTCGGTTCGGGCTACTTTGACCTTATACCTGATGATATCTCATACACTACAGGAAAGCTCGGAAAGACAAACATAGAGTTCCAGAATACGAAGAACTACTCCTACTCCATGTCCGAGATAAAGCTTGATAAGAACCTCCGTATGCTTACAGGCGACCGTGAACAGCTTGCACGTAACCAGAGCGCTATGAGGCATGAGACAAACTTTGATAACATAGGAAACCTTGTGAACGGTGGCGGAAATACAGTACCTGAGAATACCTTCCGTGATTCCATGCAGACATGGTACGGACAGTACACTATCCCGCAGAAGTTCTACATCACCACAGTTGATAAGCTTAACTCTGTAGGCGGCCTTGAGAATTAAGTAAGGAATGGTAAGCTCTCAGAGGATTCGGATCTTTGGTTAAAGGATGGCTACCTCATCATCGGCTTTGACATCACTACCCTTAACGGCGGTAATGAGCATCTTGCGTATAAGGCTCCTTCAGGAGTTGATATGTGGGATTCCACACACGAAGCCCAGATAGAGAAGATAAAGCTCCCGCCACAGACAAAGCCCATGAGGGACGGTTCAGTTCCTGACATAACAGAAAGGGAAATACCTATAGAGCATGGTGACATCGTAGTCGTAGACTTACGCTACAAGCAGAGCGATAAGCTGTCGGCAAGAACATTTATGATTAACTAAAAAAGATTTAACAGGAATTCACCCCGGAGCAAAAGAATGGCTCCGTCCGGGGTGTTTTATTTTTTTAGCCATTATAACCAGCAGTTTTCAATGTCTGTCAAGGCATTTACTTTTGACAGGATATGAGATTCTTTAAAAACATCATTTCCGTGGTAGATGTCAATATATTCACCACGGTCTCTGGCTTCCAGTTCCTTCAGGATAGCCATACAGATATTTGATGTGAACTCACAGGGCATTTCATTATAAAGTCTGTCGATAAGACCTGCTTGAAATGTACCTGTTTCATCAACAAAACCAAGGATATCATCCCAGGTTTTGTCATTGAAATTGTCATATTCTGAATACCTTAAATATAAATCATTCCAACACTTGTTAATTATATATTCAGCTGTCTGATTATCGACAGGCTTTAGATTAATTTCGTTCATAGTATCTCCTATGGTAAAGGTTATCTGTTTCTTAAGAATCAGCAAAATATCACTATTTATAATGATTGTAACCATGTAACCAAGTAACCATGTAATTATTATTATTCGTGGCTTTGTAAGTGAGATATTCTGTTAATTTAAGAAAAAATAAGGTATTATAAATATTAATCACAGATTCATCCGCCAAGTGGCATGGTTACATGGTTACAATGGTTACATCGTGACTTTTTTAAGCGTGGATGTGCCCACAATGTAATCTATATACGATAATTACTTTTCGTAATTATCAGGTAAGATAAAGTGGTATACTCTACCAGTATAGTTAAGTATTCTTTTGGGGCTTGCCGGACAACCGCGGCCATCCGGTATAAGCACCCCTTCTTTTATTGCCCAGTCGCAAAAAGTTTTTTTGTTTATTTTGCCGTCCCTACACAATTTAATAAACGCAGGATGGTAGATATAAGCGGATTTCCCGTCAGAAACCCCCCATTGTTCTGTTAATTCGTAAAGTGGATTAAATCTTGAGGGGTTCATTGCTATTTTGCCGCATATATACTCATATGCTCTTTCATTCGGTGATAGTTCCTCGGGATCTACAAGCACCTCTGATGCATCATCAATATTTAAATAGATGCCATCCTTGAATATATAATCAGTCGCTATCTTGTCAGCCAGTAGTATAGCTGATAGTGATAGACTCTGTTTTTGCATGGCATCAGGTACTGCCTCTTGGACTTTATTTTTTATTTCTTTAAATTGCTGTTTTAAGTCTTCATCAGACATACTTTGTACAGCATCAACAAATCTTTTTCCGGCAAAACCGTAATTACTACTTACACACTCTATGACGCTTGTAAAATCATCATAAAGTTTTGTATCTGCCTTGACTTCCAGGATTCTGTTGATAGCACCGCCCTGGCTAACAAAACTACTTAATGGTGACTCACCACTTGTAAGTGCGATTAAATGCCAGCAATTTTCGTGTCTTAGTCCGATGTTTATGTCAGACCTGCTCTTGCCTTTTCCACTCGCTATGTTATAGACCATATTCTCAAAATTGTCCCGGGTGTAGGCTGTGGTATTTGCGGTATCATCTATGATCATAGGTAAGTTATTTAGGGCATTTGCTTTGGCCTCTAGTGCCACATCAGTACTTTTAAAGTCGCCTAAAAACTTGTTTTCACATGGATCCGCCCAAATGCTCGTGCAGACTTTGAGAGTGATTGTTTTTCCTCCTTCAGTTTCTCCCCATAAGTCGACCCAGTAATTTAATACATCAAGCTTTCCTATAAGTATTGAACCAAAGCTTGCTGCCATCATTAAGCGAACGACAAAACTACTATTTTTACGGATATCTGCGATACATTGCATCCAAAGGTTTTCATCGCCATGTGTCTTTATGGAGTCGGAGAGTTGCTTGAATATACTTTCCGCGTCAAATGTTATAGCCTGACCATAAGGGATAAACTCTCCATCTATCCAGCCAAACTTACTTGATGATCTGCTAACAGGAATGTATTGTATGCCTTTTGACAACACATCGTTAAAATATTTTATAAGATTTCTTGCTGAATTGGAATTCACTAGTATTCCGTATGCTGAAAGGTCAATTATCTTGTTCTGATGTGACAAGACATCCATTGCTACTATCATGTCCTGCCAACAGGTGTCGCGTTTATAGGCTATTTTTATAAGCTCTTTTCCTGTTTGAATATTTTTGAAGCGTGCTACAGGCACGATAGGGTGCCTGCAAGCCCAGGTATAAGTACCGTCACGCGACTGTATACGTACTCCCTGATCATCAGCCGTCCAAACTCCACATGGTATGTTTGACAACCCATCAGGCAGATCGCTAAAGTTCGTGGTGTTCTGTGTTATCAGTCCTTCCGGGGGTAATTTGATGACCTTGGCGTAGGCCTTTGTCAGATTATCAAAAGCCTTTGTCTTACCGTTGGCTTTTGCAATCTCTCTTAAGGCCTGACTAATCTGTTCTCTTTCAAAATTATTTTCAATATTGAAGAGATCACGTATTGTTTCTAAGTTGAGTACATTGGATCCATTAATTTGTGATATATCCATAGATACGCTCCTTTCAATGTATCCCTGTAGGGATATAAATATAGCTACTAAATAGCGGGTTGATGATCATCTGTTTTCCCGTTTTAACTTGTCACTATAATTATGATTGATTAAAATTTAAAAAGTATGATTGCCCCCAGCATAGAGACTCATATGTGTTTATGTGTCATATCGATTTCTAGGCAGTGATTCTAAAACACTTTTTTGTTGTGTTATGGCACGACAATTCTGATTAAGAACCTATAAATTGTGATGCTGCGCGTCTCGACATCTATATATCGTATTTCGCAACTCTGATTGTATATCTCCCCAATTATATTATGCTAGAATAAAATTATTATTTTACATGGGCTAAGTTAACTTCATCGTATTCACTACATAGATTAATACTGATCACGATTCTATAAATTCAATGAATGCTTTTAAAATTAATAAAGTTAGTATTACCAAACATGAACTATATTTGGTAATACTAACTTTATTTTTTGTAATACAAGGTTATCTGTTAGTTGCACAAGCTATAGATTGTGTCACAGGCACCATGATTGTATTCATTCTTTTCTGGACTGTATTACATCGTCTATTCGTAATATGATTTAACTAACAATACATATTCTTCCGTTATCTGCATAGGCTCAATCTATCAAATAAATGCTTCCGAGAATAACTATATTCTTCATACAAACTTCAATTTATCTGTGTGGCGTGTTTTTAGGCACACTCTCATAAGATTATCAGCGCTAAGTAGTCTGTGAGTCGGGTAGACCTGCGAAAGTGGATGAGAACGGGAACATTCAGTATTCCGGTCAGGCAGTGTAATCTAGTCCAGAATACTCACTTGATATCTTAATATGACAGTTATGACACATGTCGCCTCTCGGGTTACAAATACTTCCAATACGGAAAAAACGAGGCTTAAGGTGGTGTATCCATGAATTAAGCTTTGATATGCCTAATATCTCTACCGCCTCGACGCATATTATTGTTCTGCCATTCTGTAATGTGAATATTTTTGAGCGCAGAGCCACCTGTCCAGTAGTATTGAGCCAGTAGTTCTATGGCGACTAGAAAAGACTCTTTTCTTGAGTAACATGTGATAGGTTGCTGCTACTGTAATAGGGCTTAAAGCACCTATATACCGCATTGCCAGATAATCATGTGTGATAGAGTCTCATGTCAAGAGCATCGTGGAATAAACTGCTGGCGGATGGCAATCAAATTCCGGATAGATGGCTTAACGATCCTGGACTGTTTGTAACTTATGAATGATCATCTCGCACTGTGTTTATAGCCCCATTTAATATCCGCTGACTCACAAGCATGTCCAAATCATCTTTACGTTGCTCGAAGTTAATGAAGCGGTTAGGTGCACTCGAACGTACTGTGGGTGGGATGAAGCGCTTGCGCTTCTCCGCAACACCTTCTTTCTTTTTACTTTCTTTCTTAATATCTTTATCTATATATTCTTTATCTGTTGCGTGACATTGCGTGACCGTCCCGTGAATGTCCCGTGAAGTCACATCAGTGTTACAAGTATTGTTGCCTCCATCATCTGTTATACCGCATAAATTCTCCGTTTCGTCTGTCTTCTTTGCTTTTTCTCTAGCTCGTTGGTTCTGCTTCCTTATCCTGTTCTGCTCTCGAATCTTTTCCAGACCTTCAACGTTCTGGTGTTCAGGCCAGCCAATGATATAGATAAAGCCGTCTTCGTCTATATCAACCATCTTGAACTTAGAGAATACATCAAGAGCTTTTTTTACAATATCCTCTGATTTATTTAACACTACAGCAAGCATATCTGCTGTATATGGTATCTCCCTAGAGAAATATATATATCCGCTGTCATTTGTTTTTCCTGCCTCCGATAGTAGCTTAAACCAAATGTTAACTATGGTGTCACCTTCCGGCATCGACTCTATCATTCTTATTTTACGGTTGTCAAATATGTCTACATTTAACTTGATCCACTGAGTTTTCATGTTTATCCCTTTCTCTCCGTTTTCATGAAGAACAATTGTTTATTTAAGTCGTAGTTTCAATTTTTTTTAAGCCTGTGAACTACGACTGTTTGTCTATCTTTAATTAATTATGAAAGAATAAATAAAATTCAACATGGCATCTTTAACTTAAGTGTATCCCCTACACAGATTTATAAGGTTCAGGATTCTTTATATTCAAAGAGTGCTATTTTTTGAAAATCAATCAAGTGCTATTGAAAAGACTTTATCAAATATACACTTTGGGCAGTAATACACCCGCTTATTTCTTCTAATACAAAAGAGATATACAGTTATACGAGGACATTAAAATATTAATTGTGCTACCGGTATCAGTGAATTGTATATCCATTCTTTCCCTTACTGTATTACACTGCCTATCCGTAATGTGATTTAACTAACGGTGTTTACTTCCTCATCTACAGAGACTAATGCTATCGAACTCATGCTTCCATGAATGATTTAGTTTTATCCTTCTTATAAACATCTATAACGTCTATTCTTCTATTTTTTAATTTTTTTCGATCATCTGTTTAGTTTTTCAAAAAGTGACAAACAATATAGGTATAAGGATATAAGTAAGCCTTATCTTTGGTTAACAAAAAGGCGTGTGCAATTGCACCATTGCCTAATCTAAATGAAAGGAGACTTTATGAAATGGAAAGAGATACTTAAGAAGATACTTACGTCCGGAATATGGATCCAGCCGATAGCCTACTGTTTACTTGCTCATTTTCTTAAGAGATGGGAATTGGTTGAATTAACTGATCAACAGATCAGGAACATGAGTCTGTTCGGATCGTTTGTAGCAGTATTTTTGCTCTGGACAGAATCATTAAATCAGCCAAATGTTAAACAGGCCATGACCGGGAAAAAGAACGCTATGTACCCCGAGATTCCTAATACACTCCTGCATAAGAAACCTTTAGGTATAATGCTTGGACGTGACAAGAGATCTGGCAAATATGTTTGTAAGAAGCTTAATGAGGACGGCCATGTTTTTTTGATCGGAGGGAGTGGATCCGGAAAATCAAGTGCATTCGTTATTCCAACGCTTCTTCTTAACAATGGAACAAGGGTATTTGCAATTGATATCAAAGGAGAACTTAGTTTTAAATCGACAAAATATGGTAGTGATCATGTGCGGATATTCAATCCTTCAGACAGAAGTAAGTATGGATACAACCCTCTATACAATCTGACTGAAAAAAGTACCACTCAACAAATTATGGAGGTCATGCAAAATATCTCCTACTCGCTGATTTCACTGCCGGCAGGGTTGAAGGATCCGTTCTGGAAAACTTCAGCCCGGAATCTTCTTACAGGCCTCCTCGTTTATTACTACAGACAGGGAACAACAGAATTTGTATCTATTATTGATGAGATTCTAAAAAGACCAGTAAAAGAAAGTATTAAGGCTGTCATGGATAATGCTAAGCCCACTTCCGTAGAATACCGATATATCGTTCAGTTTAAGGACATGGAGGATGAGACTCTTGGCGGTATCGTCGCCGAGATGAACAACCATCTTGTTATCTTTGCAAATGATCAGGATATACGTTATTCATTTATGACTAATCCTAACAGAGTAAATCCTCTTAATCTTGAGGAAGGCTACAGCATCTATCTTTCAATTAAGGAAGAAAAACTGTCAGACTACTACGACGTGATGCAGCTGATCATTAATCAGACCTTGGCGCAACTTGAGAAAAGGCCGGAGGATTCTGAGCCAATCATTTTTGTCATAGATGAGCTTCCTAGAATCCTCAGCGCCGGAAAGCTCGACAGATTGCTTGATGGAGCGAGAACTCTTCGTAGCAGAAAAGTGTGCCTTTTCTTAATCACTCAGTCAACAGAGGCACTTATGTCAGCGTTCACAGAAAATGAAGTGGAGGACTTAATTAGTAACTGCCCCTACATCATCGTACTTTCAGCATCATCCCAAAAGACCCAAAAATCCGTTTGCTCATGGTGTGGCAAATATAAGGCCCGTAAAACAAGCTGGAATGACAGCGGCCGAAAAGGAAAGCTAAACGTATCATACGAGGAAAAGGAGATTGTGGATCCCGCTGATCTTCTGACTCTAAAAAATACAGGGGAGGCTATACTCATAACCCCTTATGGATACAGCAGGGTTAAGAAGGTTCCATATTACGAAGACAAGATCCTTAAACCTATCTCAGAAGAAATAATTAAGTACAACAAAACAATAAGCACTATGTAACCTGATGTCACTATGCGGTGGCTATTATCCCGCCGCAGACATCTTAACTATATATAAGGAGATAAATATTATGAATCACAAAAGAATACTTTTAGTGAATGGCACTGTCATTGTTCCCGATGATTGCATCATTGTGGAACAGACAAAGACTTCAGCAGCAAATTACGCAGGTATCGTTGCTGAAAAGAACAGTACCCTGCCCCACTTTCTGATTCTGTCTGAAACACCTATCAGCGAATATTCTGTAGCAGATGAGGACAGACTGTATGAGACTTTGGGGAAGTTGCATCCGGAAATTGAAGAAGTAAGAAAGAACGAAGTTGAAGCCATTTTTGATGAAGAAGGCAATGTGGTTAATTCTGATGAATGGAATGCATCACCACGCCTGGGACTGTTCCCGGTTTTTGAAGTCGAAGACATGGATAATCTTTTCTTCGGTACCGGCATATTAAGACAGGAGGCTTAATTTATGGAATACGCATCATTTACTAACCAGTTTATAAAAGAAATGCAGCTCAGTCTTATACCACATGATATTACATTGCAGCGGCATAATGTAACAAAGAACAACGGAGTCATTAAGGATAGTATTACATTTATGAGTCCTTGTATTACTGTTTCACCTATTTTTTACCTTGAAAATTTGTATGAGCTGCATAAGGACGGATATAGCATCAACGAACTCGTGGATAAGACCGTTCATAATCTGAAGAGCCATATAGAAAATCATCCTGAAATTCCGGACCTTACTACTGAATCAGCAAGAGAGCATCTTTACTGCACCATTGTAAATACCTCTTCAAATGAAGAAATGCTTAAAAAAGTTCCTCATGAAAGGCTTGAAGACCTGTCTGTGGTAGCACGTTTCAAGGTAGGCGATGACGGGAGCTTCCTTGTGACTCACGATATTTGTAAGACTTTAATGATGACATCTGAAGAAGTTATGGAGGCTGCCCATGCCAATACTGAAAGACAGAAATTCAGATGCCAGTCAATGAATGAAGTACTTAGGGAGATCATGCTCGTGGAAGGGATGCCTGAGTCCTACGCAGATGAGGTCACACATTCACAGGGCGAGCAGTGCCCTATGTGGGTACTTTCAAATGAGTCTCGGATTGATGGTGCCGTAGCGATGGCATCTCAGGATACTCTAAAGGAAGCGCACGAAAAGCTTGGAGAAGACTATTACATTCTTCCAAGCAGCCGTCATGAAGTTATTCTCGTACCGGAGAGTGTTGTTTCCAGCGTTGAAGATTTGAAATCAATGGTCCATGAAGTGAATGCAACAGAAGTCAGTGAAACGGATAAGCTTTCAGATAGTGTATATCGCTTTGATGGAAAGCACTTATCTATTGCTGATGCAGCTTCTGAGATTTTAAGTGATTCTTTATCAGAATCTGTGGCCAGAGGTCATTCACACAGCCATTAAGGAGATAGTAATTATGGAAATGCATAACATCACAGATTACAGAGAATTATATGCAACCTTTGCAAGAATAAAAGTTCAGACATCTCAGCAGGACTATATTGTCTTGCCGGGCTATGAGGATGAATCAGATGAAAAGGACAGAAAGTACTACAACTGATAAATCACTAACTCCGGCAGAAAGAGTCAAAGAGATCACCGATAAGCTGGAACAGGGAATAAAGGACTTGTTTGAATCAGATAAGTACATGAACTATCTAAAGACCATGTCCAGATTTCATAATTACAGTTTCAATAATACCCTGCTGATAGCCATGCAGAAGCCGGACGCAACCTATGTTGCCGGTTTCACATCATGGGAAAAAAACTTTGACCGCCATGTACAGAAGGGGCAAAAAGGTATCCGAATCCTTGCCCCTTCACCATATAAGATAAAAAAAGATGTTGAAAAGATCGATCCCCGTACTCTCCTGCCTGTTCTTGGCAGGGACGGGAAACCTTTAAAGGAAAGAATCGAAGTAACAATCCCGGCTTATAAGATAACTACAGTATTTGACGTATCACAAACAGAAGGTCGTGAACTACCTGAAATTGCATCTGTATTACAGAAAGATGTTGAAGGATATAACCGTTTTATGGATGTTCTAAAGAAGGTATCACCCGTACCTGTCGAACTACGGCCTATAGATGGACAGTCACATGGTTATTATCACCTTGAAAACAAGATGATCGTGATCAAAGAAGGCATGAGTCAGCAACAGACTTTAAAGACCTGTATACATGAAATCGCCCATGCAATACTGCATGACAGGGATACCGGAAAAGAAAAGGATAATATGCCTGACGGCCGTACAAGAGAAATAGAGGTCGAAAGTATTGCATACACAGTATGCCAGCATTTCGGGATAGATTCATCCGATTACTCATTCGGATATATCGCCGGATGGAGCAGCGGAAAGAATCTTGAAGAACTGAAAACCAGTATGGACACAATACGAAGAACGGCATCGGATATTATAAATTCCATAGAAAATCACATGAACAGATCAAAGGAACGATCAGTGGACCATATAGATAGGAAGGAACTCCAAACAAAACATACTATGGAGGCAACACCTGAACCTTCTTTGGCACAGGATTTACCAAGAATTTGCACACATAAAAGACACCGTTAGGTTGAAAAAGGGGTGATGTCAAACTGACATCACCTTATTTTTTCACTGATGTCAGAATGATTTCAAGGAAATTTAGGAGGACAGCATGAAAAATACCAGCGATTTTACAGAATTACAGCTTAAACATCAGCAGGAAATGAAGGAAAAGCGCGATTCAATCAAGCTGCGTAAGGAACGTACGCACCGCTTGATTGTCCGGGGAGCAATAGCAGAAAATGCGATACCTGGTTCAATAGACATGACCGATGAGCAGTTTCAGGACACGCTTTTACGTGCTATTCGTAGAGGCAGTGCTGTTGCGACCAGCCATCCGCAGGATTCCCACGGAAGTGCCCCTCGGGAGAGTCCGTCGGAAGACCCTGCGGAGCAGCCCTCGGCAGAGCGCACGCATCACGACTTTAGGTGTGATGTATAAGTGCGCCCTTCTTCGAAGGGACATGGCTACCGGAAGGTTCTGGCTAAAAATATACACTCTTTAGAAAGGAAATCTTTTATGGCTATATATCATTGTGCGGTAAAGGTAATAGGAAGGAATGCCGGAAGATCCTCTGTGGCAGCTGCGGCATATAGATCAGGTGAATCCCTCGTAAATGAGTATGACGGCATTGAGCATGACTTTACAAAAAAGAGCTGGGTAGAATTTACTGAGATATTACTCCCGGAAAATGCTCCTATGGAATATTCTGACAGAAGCACCTTATGGAATGCAGTTGAAATGTCTGAGAAAAGTAAGGATGCTCAGCTGTGCAGGGAATTTGAATTATCCCTCCCAAAAGAACTTTCTCGTGAACAGCAGATTGAAGTTGTGGAACAGTTTGTAAAGGATAAGCTTGTTTCACAGGGGATGATCGCGGATATCGCAATACATAATCCTCCTGTCATGAATGACCGGCACCAGCCTATTGATAAAGGCGGAAATCCTACAAAGGACATAAGTTCAATGCAGTTTATCAATCCACACTCTCACATCCTGGTCACAATGCGGCCGTTAGATGAAAATGGAAAATGGGCTGCTAAGTCAAAAACTGAATACTTATGTAAAAGAAATGGCGAAGAAAAAGGATTTACTGCTGAAGAATACAAAACAGCTAAAGATGACGGCTGGGAGAAGCAATATAAATACTCAGAAGGAAAGAAAAAAATCTGGCTGACTGCAAAGGAAGCTGAAGAACGCGGACTTGAGCGTGTTAACCGATCTCCAAAGACTACGCCCTTCGGAAGAAAAAATGAAATCATAGAATACTGGAACAGTAAGGACAGAATTTTTGAGTGGCGTCAGCATTGGGAAAAGGTTGTAAATGACAAATTTGCAAGCATAAACTCTGAAATAAGGATCGATAGCAGATCTTTTAAAGACCAGGGACTTGAAGAAGAACTTCCTACCATTCACATGGGAACAGCCGCTACCAATATGGAGAAAAGGGCTGAACGTGAGATACGCGAGGGAAAATCAGAATATGAGGTTATTCATTCAGATATAGGAAATATTAATAAACAGATAAAAGAACATAATCGGTTTGTTAGGGAGATTAAAGCCAAGCTTAAGCATATGTTTGATACAGCTAAGGATCATCTCGAGAACCTTGCAAGATACCTTGGAAGTATTCGTTCTAAAATCATCGGCAATAAATATGAGGAATCTGTCCTGTCTCGGAAACTTGATATCTTGTCTTCACAGTTATCACAAGGTAACGAGCTTCTTGAAAAGTATCACGTTGAATTCATAAAAATTGAAGAAGCTAACAAAGCTGATGAAAATAGGATAAAGAACCTGAAAAATGAAATGGACAGATGTACTCTTATGCAGTTCATGAAGAAAAAGCGATTACAGGAACAGATGCAGGAGCTTCGGAAAAAAATAGATACCCGGAATGATTATATACATAGTATCTCAAGAATGTGCGGATTTGGATCAGATAGGGAATATCTGGATGCCAAGAAAGATTATCTTGAGAGGTATGAAGCGTATAAAGACCTTGAGTCAACTCTAAATCATCTTCAGAAAGACACATTGCTGCTCTCTCAAAGATATCAATCAGAATTTATAAAGGGTGAACCGGGTGCTGCGAAGAAACTTATAGGGGATGTTGAAATTGGCGAAAAGGAAACGGATATGAACGTTCTTTCTTATTTAAAAGAGAAATACGGATATGAATTTGATCCGGTTCTGTTTTCCGATGCAAAATTAATTACTGATAGAAGTCTCGGTATTAAAAAGAATCATGAATGTAAGGATACATTATCACATCAAATGGCAAAAAATCATAATACCGGTATTGAAAAACGTCCGAGTGCCAGAAAAGCCCATCATTAAACTGTGTTGATATTTATATTGGCAATAATACTAGCCAGCATCATTTCATAAACATACTTTTTGTGCGATCCGGATTGGAACCGTAACCTTTCAGAACTAAGAACGTTGAGGGATAGGCGTGAATACAAAAAAAGGGTGCAGCACAATTCAGTGCTACAGCCCCTATCACTATATCCTTCATGCCGATGGACTCTCTTCATCATGCAGGTCCGTATTATAGAGTCTTTCTGATCCCTTGTTTTCAGTTCCTTATAGTTACGGTCAGGATATCAACTACCTAACTACCTCGACAAATATCACTTGTGAGAGCCCTTATGGGGCTCTCAATTTCTTTTATAATGAATTTTAAAAACTTTCAACTACGTTGAATCCTAAATCGTCCCAGAACCTCCAAAGATCATCGTGGTTCCATGATAAATCCTCTTTATTAAGAGTATCCGTCAAGTATTCGTTAAACTCGTAGTTGATCTCATTGTTTGTCAAAACGAGATATTCCGCAACGTTTTTTGGAATTTCTTTAAAAAAGTGATAAATGATACTTTCGTCTATATCCATTTTTGCAAATTCAATATCTGAATATTCGATCAATGTTTCCTCACCATATTTATCAATCTCATATTCACGCAGCTCGATATAGTATCCCTCTATCAAGATATACCTAACAGCTCTTTTCATAAGTCTTGCCGAGATTTTTAACTTATCTAATGCTATTTTGGCATCCTCGTAAGTATCGAATCTTCCCTCACAAATTGGGCAAGACTCTTCGATCATTTCATTGTAGACATCATCTATACCTAATCTTCTTCTACTCGTTGGAATCTCGAGTGGTACAAAATTCAGTTCCCATCTTTTTATTCTTTCCATCTTATTTCTCCTTTTTTGTGTGTTCATAGTCACTGTACATGATTATTTCCTCATTAAATAAGGTAGTTGCAGGAGGAACTAATTTGAATGACATTGCATATGCTCTTTTCAATCGGCTTCCTCCATTCAATATAATTATGATAGATTACTTTAAAAATATAATTGGACTCCAGTTTGATTACGTCCAAACATTAAAACTTATAAATAAATAATCCCTCCTGAATTACGAAGAATTTCACAGGGGGGATTTTTTGTTTTTTGCATTTTAATCTGTCATAATACATAATAAGAGATATTATGCTCCTGATTTGCTTTTGTCTAAATCATTTTGCATCTCATATAGTTTACAATCTGCCTGTAGTAAAAAAGACGGCCCCCTAAAGGACAATGTCATTAAGTTAACATTGGCTATTGGACGTCTCTAAAGAAAAACTAGCAGGAAAGCGAATGACTTTCCTGCTAGTTTTGATTTATGACACACAAATAAGACAGATTCATATCTGCCTAAAATAAATATTCATTTTATCTGTTTTATGCTACTCTGTAGAGGAAACCATGAAATACTTTTACTGTTAGCTTTCGTTCCCGGTGCCTGTCGGGTCTAATCGGTATAATATTTCTTGCAATAATGGTTTCTAAATTAGGTGATGTTGTTTTTCCTTGATAGAAAAGTCTACACATGTGAGCGGCTACTGAAAAATTCGCTTTATAGGTGTATTTCCTTTGCTTTTTTTCGATGATTACGTGCGAGGTAATCATTTCTGCAAAGTTATACATTATCAGACGCGCATAGATTTCTTGATGGATACACATCGCCTTTTTTGAATGAAAGTCCAATAGACCTATTGTATATTTCAAATCTCTAAAAGAAGTTTCTATTCCCCAT
>JAGAXP010000026.1 GCA_017940955.1 Oribacterium sp. | reverse complement strand
TCTGTTATGCCATCCGGCGATGAAATAAATGTATGTGTAAATGGTGTGACAACAACCTATAAGGCTGACAGTAAAGATGCCATTGATCTTTCATTTGTATACAAGGAAACAGCCTATGCCAAAAACTGGGAGGAGCGTATGTTGCTGGGCGCCGGTGCTCAGGGCGGCAAGGCTGAAGGAACAGGAACAGGCAATACAGCCGGACCAAACAAAACCGGCGTAGCAAATACAAAGGCTCAAAAGAAAAGTGACTCAGAGAATAAGACTGTATCCGAAAAAAAGAGTGTTTCCGAAAAAATGAGTGGTTTTGATGACGATGAAGACGCGATAAGCAAGTGACGAAATATATATGCTAATTAGATACACACCTGTGTCGGATATTCAGAATCAATAATAGCGTTAATAGAAGATGAGGTAACGATATGTTCTGTACAAATTGCGGTAACAATATACCTGATGATTCAAGCTTCTGTCCTAACTGCGGTACTCCTGTAAAGATGAGACCGGACACATCCGGAGTCCGGCCAAATCCAAACCTTCAAAACACCGGCACAACCTTTGGGGCAGGTCAGGGGCAGTACAATGCAAATCAGCAGCCAATGGGAAATACCGGCACAAATGGTGTGTCATTTGGAGGCTCCCAGGGGCAGTATACCGGAATGCCATCCGGAAATTCTTCCATGGAGAACCAGTACATTGGAGGTTCCCAGGGACAGTACACCGGAATGCCTTCCGGTAATCCCTCCATTGGGAACCGGTTCATGGGAGGTTCCCAGGGACAATACACAAATATGCCTTCCGGCAATTCCTCGATGGGAAACCAATACACAGGAAATTCCACAGCATCAAACGGTGAGCCTGTGCTTATTCAGGATCCTTCACTCCCTGAAGGTATCTTCCGCGACAGTAACGGTGCCTTCCACTGGCAGTACGAGCTTAACATGATCACCAATCCCGTAATTCTTTTTTTGATCATCAAACTTTTCTTCGGAGTTTGTTTCGGAGTAGGATTAATGATGGCACTTATGATGATCATAGTGGATGGTGATTTTGAAGAAGCAATTAAGACCCTTCTGATAGTCACCTTCGGAATAGGCGGATTGATGGTGGTGATTGGTGTCATCGCCTACTTCATAATCGTTGCCATAAAGGGCGGAAAATATACGGTGGTACATACAATGGATGAAACCTCCGTACAGCACCTTCAGACTCCTGCCGAAAAGGATCAGAGTAAGAAAATGAGAACCCTCCTTTTCGTTATGGGAATGCTTAGTGATAGTCCCTCAGCCGTAGGTCTTTCCATGGGTGCGAGAGATGAGATGGAATCCGAGTACAAAGATGTGAAAAAGGTCATTGCCTCAAGAAGACAGGATCTCATAAAGGTAAACAATGTGCTCCAGCATAATCACATTTATGCCTACCCACATCAGTACGAATTTGTTTTCAACTTTATAGCTTCCCATTGCCCCAACGCAAAAATAAAAAGGTAGGTAAACGATATGTTTTGTGAAAAATGCGGTGCGAAACTTGATGATAGCGAGAAGTTTTGCCATGTATGCGGAGCACCTACAGACGAGGATGAAGATGATTTAATAGCTTCAGATAATATGTCTCAACCACAAGGTTCTGCCGAATCAGAGCCCGGTAGTTTCTTAAATTCAGGTCAGTACAACTCAAACCCTGCCCAAGGAGATCCTGCACAAACAGGGTCATGGCAAAGCTTCAATACGCAGCAGACCCAGAACTCTCAACAGATTTACAATTCGCAGCAGGGTTTTAATCCTCAACAGAGTTACAATCTACAGCAGGGTTTTAACTCGCAACAAGGCTACAGTCCGCAGCAAAATATAAACCCTCAGGGGTCTCCACATAAACCTAACCCTTACGGCATGAGACCGACTATCAGCGCAAAGCCTGTTGTAAGCATTAAGCTTTTGCCTCTCATCGGTTTGGGCGCTGTAGTGGTGATTGCTGCCATATTCATGCTGTTTACCGGCGGCAAAAAGGACCCTGTGGAAAGTTCCGCATCATCCGTCATTGATTCTGTCAGTGTACAGAAGGTCAGCGAAAGCTCTGACACTGTTATAGAGTTTCCGAACACTGAAGACTCTAACCTTGTTACGGAAGGTTCAAAGGGCGGATCGGATTTAGAAAGCGAAAAGAATTCAAATGTATCCGAAGCAGCACCAGAAACTTCAGGGGATAGTTCTGATAAATCACTTTCTTCGGAGAGTAGCAGCTCTTCCGATAAGAGTAGTTCTGATAAAATTGATTCCGGCACATCCGATAGCTCCTACAGTAACAGTTCTTCAGAAAGCAACAATTCTTCTGGCAGCTCCAATACAGGCCGCTACAGTAATCTGAGCTCCACCGACCGTCCGAAGATGTCTGAGTTTAAGTGGTGGTACGACGATGGTGTTCTTCAGAACGGAATACCTGAAGAAGTAAGATGGCTTAATGCCTCTGAGTATCAGGGCAGCTGGAAGGGCTTCATAGTGTACGATGTGGAGAAGAAATATAACTCCTACATGGAAGAACTGGTGAATTTCGATGTGGAGGTAACTACAAAAGGAGTAACTCTCACCGTGGACTGGTATATGAGCCGTATAGATGGTGAGACAGTGGACGAAGAAAATATGGCAGACAGTACCTTCACCGGCTATGAATACGGAGAGGGTATATATGTTACCGATGCCGGAAACATTACCATCGATAACTTTTATGAACTTGACGGAAAACAGTACGCCATTGGTCATCTGACAGCGCAGGACGGAACCGAAGCTGAGATAGCTATGATGAGACCATAAATACAAAATAATGAAAGGAGCAGAATATGAGCAAATTTTGTCCAAAGTGCGGTGCAGAGCTTCCTGATGATTCCATGTTTTGCGACACCTGTGGAGCAAATCTCGGTGATATCGCAAACGGCTCTGCTGATTCGACACCTCCTGCGCAAAACTTGGCAAACACACAAGCCACAGATGCTTCCGGTCCTTCAAGACAGCCCCAGGGAATCCAGGGGTCATCCCCTTCATACGGAAAGACAGGCAGTTACAAGGCTTCCGTTAACGGTTCTCCACAATCCGGAAATACATTTGGAAACAGCTCCCCTCAACAGAATGTAAACTTTAACAACCCAAACAAGGGCAGTTACGGAGGTTCCCAGACGAATGGCTTCAATGGTTCCGCCCCCGGAGCCCCCTACAATCCAAACAACGGATCTTTCAATGGGCCCCAAAACCCCGGTGGCGGAAAGAATTCCGGAGGCATTCCCAAAGTTGCATTTATCGGTGCGGGAGTCCTGGGGCTGGTTGTGATAGGAGCGGTGGCAGCTCTGTTACTGAAAAACAAGGGCACAGACGTCGTACCGGAAAGCATCGGAAGTATCCAGTCCGTAAGTCTTTCCGGGTCTGATACTGAACCCACAAATGATGCTTCCCCGGTTATAAACGGCTACGAGGAGACAACTGCAGCTGCAGCCGGGTCTTCCTCCGGACTCTCGGATTCTGATCAGGAAGCCCTGGACACTGCCATGAAGGTTCTTTCGGGCAATGTCTCGGGAGATGATAAAGACATCGTAAAGATACCGTCGGGAGCAAAGGTAAAGGATGACGCCAAAGTCTATGATCTCATTGGTGAATATGAAGGTGAAATCCAACTAACAGCCCTTGACGGATTCGAGGATATCGATGGAGTTCCTTCTGATTTCGGAGAGAATCGTAAAGAAGCCCTCAGTAAACCTCTGTCCTGCACCCTTACCATAGATGATGATGGCGACTGGGAGCTTGAGTATGATTTCATGGGCGGAATGGGAATGGACAGCAGCGATTTCCACAACTCTGAAGATTTCACTGCTCAACAGAGAGAAGACATTCTTGTAAACAAGATCAATGGCGGTTACTACCATGCAAGTTTAGATGCAGAAGGAGACATCGAAGGCGATAAGGATGCGAAAATCAAGCTGGATCACATCGGTGCTTACTGCACAAAGGGATCCGACAGGCTTATAGCCGGCTACTACTATATGCATGGCACTATGTATGGCGCCGAAATTACCGTCTGTGGTGATTTCAATGTAAAGAAGATGACTGAAGATGTGGAGCCGGAACTTGAAAATGCCGGCAAAGGAAAATCAAGCCGCGATGACGTTCCGGTATTCGACGAAAACGATCCGGAATCCATGAAGTACTACGGCTTCGATGATGACGATGACAGCGATAAATCCAAAACCGACTCTGATGATGATTTCGAAGAAGAGGTTGTGGTTTCCACCAAGAAAAAATCAAGTGCTGCTTCAGAAACAGAAGAGGAAACAACCAGAACCATACCTACCATAAGCGGCGGACAGTGGTCCAAACTGAAGAGCGGACTCTGGATCTATGAGAAGAACGGCCGACTTGTTAAGGATGTCTGGGTAGAAGATAAGGGTAAGTATTACTATATTGACGAGGAAGGTTACATGATGACCGACGGCTATACCCCGGATGGTTACTATGTAAAGAGCGACGGTAGCTGGGATTCCTCCATCAGCCAGAAAAAATCCGGAAGCAGCGAAAATCTTCCTGACGGTGTGGACAGCAATGACCCTACAACCTTTGCCGTGACCGGCGGAGAATTTGAAGACCTTGGAGATGATATTTTCATGTACAAGGATTCCAAGGGAAAGTATGTAAGAAATACCTGGGTAATGTCCAAAGGCAAATGTTATTTCATAGGTCCTGACGGTGCGCGTATTAACAACAACTACGCATCCGACGGTTTCTGGGCCGGTGATAATGGAAAATGGGATGAGGATGTGGCTCAGAGAAACTCTGATCCCGAACCTCTGAATAAATCTTATGTAGGTTCTTTTTCTACCTGGAAGATAAAGCTTCTTAAAAACGGAACCTATGGCACGGCAACCCAAATTTATGATGATGGTGGCGATGATGAGGTATATACATTGACTCCTCTTGGACACGGGGTTTATCTCGCCGAACTTGAAGATGATTCTTTGATATGTGCTCTTATGTCGGTTTCCGATGACCAGAAAAAGCTAATCGTTTCCCAGGTCGGAACGACAGAAGAGTGTAAGGTTAAGTGATATTCACAAAATTATAAGCCCTTTTGAACTAAGGACGCACTTCCATACCGGCATATCAGGCGGAGCTGAATATGCACCAGTCTCAGCCTGGCAGTCTTTCTGTACAGTTATGGTTGTTATGACATCATTCTCCGGTTTTTTTATCGGTAATCTACCGAGGACGGTTCTCGCCGGCGAGAACCGTCCCCGATGGGTTACTTTTTGATTTTCAAACTCTTCAGATACTCCTTCTGTTCGGGAGTGATACGATAGCTTTCCACAGATTTCCGGATAGCTTTGTTGTGTGTCCAGGTATCAAGTCTGTGGCTCCTGATGAAGGGCAGAACCGTTTCATACTGCTTGGCAAGAGCTGTGGCAAAATACCAGGCTATCATCATGTTGACGTAATACTCTTCGGATCGAATAACTGCCACCAGTTCAGGATAAGACGGGTCGAAGTCTTCATCAAGAAAATGCTGCATCAGCATGCCTATGCCGAATCGGATGGTATAGGTTGACGGATCTGAGGGCGAATCATTACCGGACTCATCCTGATTTTTCACAGTTTTCTCTGCCTTTATCCATTGCTTTATCTTTTTGAGCAGTTCCGGACGATGTTTCTTAAACACCTTAGGTGACATTTGATCGCAGGTAGCCCAGTTATCCACAAATGGAAGAAAACGCTCCACCTCCGAAATGCACCGGTCATAATCCTTTATCTCGGAAATGATAAAAGCGTGAAGCTGGTTCTCATCAAAATATTTATG
>JAGAXP010000248.1 GCA_017940955.1 Oribacterium sp. | reverse complement strand
GGCAAAATGAAGGAGCCAATGTGTTTGATGAAGTGACACAAAGATTTGACTCATAGTTGGCAGAACAGCCGACCCGTTATTACTGAGACTCAGTTTAACGGATCGGCTGTTTTACTACAAGTTCACCTGTGAACAGTAACGTTTGTTATGCTGTCTTCTTGCGCTGTCCGCTATAACTTGACATATTTATTTATAAGGTTTATTGTCTAAATGAATAATCCGGGCCCTGTTGAGCCACCTGTCCGGAGTTTGAGAGCCATCATTCCGGCTTAGACAGAGCCATCATTCCGGTAATTACAGAGCCATCATTCCGGTAATTACAGAGCCATCTATCTCTGATTACATATAATCATCCTTTATACTGTATTCATGCGCCGTTGGCGTAAATACATATGAAGGAGGTCATAACCATGACCAAGTATCGTGAAATTTTAAGACTTTACGCCTTGAAATTTAGCGAAAGAAACATTGCTCTTAGTTGCAGTGTTTCCAGAAACACAGTCTCGAAAGTCATTAAAGCAGCTGATGAAAAAGGCATTGCCTGGCCGCTTGATGAATTTCAGACTGACAAAGTGTTGGAAGATACTTTGTTTCCAAAAGAAGCATCAACCGACACTACTACCGACCGTCCGATGCCTGACTTTGCGTATGTTCGCAAGGAACTGCTTCGAAACGGAGTAACCAAAAAACTTCTTTGGGCGGAGTACTGCGAATTATGCCGTATGGACGACAAAGAACCCCTGATGTACTCACAGTTCTGCTATTACATCCAACAGGACGAGGAGAAACGTCGCGCCACCATGCATATCCCGAGAAAGCCGGGAGAACAGGCGGAAGTTGACTGGGCCGGAGATCCGGCTCACATCATTGATCCTGACACCGGTGAGATCACTGATGCATGGATCTTTGTAGGAGTTTGCTCCTACAGCCAGTATGCTTATGTTGAAGCATTCATAAACGAAAAGCAAAAGGCTTGGATTACAGCAAACGTCCACATGCTTGAATACTTTGGCGGTGTTCCGAGAATAATTGTCCCGGATAACTGTACCACTGCAGTAAATCATAAGCAGAGTGACTGGTATACCCCAAAACTCAATACTGTCTACCATGAAATGGCTGAACACTATGGTGTAGCCATAATCCCGGCACGAGTTCGTAAGCCCAAGGACAAACCGGGAGCAGAAGGCACCGTCGGAAATATTTCCACCTGGATCACGGCAGCATTACGGAATGAACAGTTCTTCTCGTTGTCTGAACTTAATCAGGCAATCCGCAAGAAACTCGAAGCCTACAATGCCCGTGAATTCCAGAAAAAAGAAGGTAGCAGACTGAGTATTTTTCTTGGGGAAGAAAAGCCATTACTGGCACCTTTACCTGCTACCCGTTTTGAAATGTGCGAGTGGAAAGAAGCCACCGTACAGTTCAATTATCACATCGCTGTAGACAAAATGTACTACTCCGTGCCTCATCAGTATATCAAAGATAAGGTCGATGTTAGAGTAACAGATACGATCATTGAGATTTTTTATCATAATGATCGAATTGCGTCCCATAAAAGAATCTATGGACGTCCCGGACAGTACTCGACGGTTACGGCTCATATGCCTGAGGACCATCAGAAGTATCTGGAATGGAACGGTGACAGATTCCGCAGGTGGGCAGAAACGATAGGTATAAACACAGCTAAGGTAATAAATTCATTACTTACCACCGGCAGGGTGGAACAGCAATCATACAGAGCCTGTATGGGGCTGCTTAAACTTGCTGAGAAGCACACTCCGCAAAAGTTAGAAGCGGCCTGTGAAAAAGCTCTTCAATACAGTTCTTCACCAAGCTATAAAAGTATCAAAAACCTTCTTGTTAACCTTGATGTATCTGAAGTGACAATCAAGGAAGAAACAACAACGAATCCAAACAAATATGGCATTACAAGAGGCGCCAGATATTACGGAGGTAAACGTCAATGATTAGCACAAGTACCAAAAATAAACTTATCGAAATGCACCTATCTGCCATGGCTGATGCATTTATCCTTCAGGAAGGTGATCCAACCATGAAGGAAGTAGCATTTGAGGATCGGTTCGGTATGCTTGTCGATGCCGAATACACAACACGTAAAAACAATCGCTATAAGAGGCTTATCAAAAAAGCAGAATTAGAACAGCCTGATGCCTGCATTGCCGGTATTGATTATCATTCGGGTCGAAAACTTAATCGAGACCTTATAAATCGGCTGGCGACCTGTGATTACATCGCTGATTATAGGAACATCTTTATCACCGGTGCAACCGGAAGCGGAAAAACATATCTGGCCTGTGCTTTTGGTATGGCAGCTTGCAAACGTTATTATTCTACGAAATTTATCCGCATGCCGGATATGTTGCTGGATCTTCAGTCTGCACGTGAGGATGGCACGTTCAAAAAAGTGTTAGCAAAATATACCAAGCCTGTATTGCTGATCATTGATGAGTGGCTTCTTATAAAACTCAACGACCAGGAGGTCCGCAACCTCTTTGAAGTAATCAGTAAAAGAAGAAAGCATTCTTCCACCATCTTCTGTTCTCAGTTTTTAGAAGAAGGATGGTATGGCCAGCTGGGAGATAATGGAACTCTTGCAGATGCTATCATGGATAGAATCACTTACGATTCGTACAAGATCAACATCGTAAGCATAGATCCGTCAAAAGACATTTCAATGCGCGAAGTGTATGGACTGGATCCTGCTGAAGCACAGTAACATCAAGTGTTATAAACAAGGTGGCTCTGTCTGTCCGGACAAGTGGCTCTCGCCACACCGGACAGGCGGCTCCGCCGCACAAGAATATTCACTAAAAACGTATATAATTCCACTTTACAGATAGGAGAAGCGACAAAATGGCGTTCAAATGCGATAAAGACATACACCCATTCTCTGCGAAGGTTTGGCTTTCAAGCCCCACCATGCATGGAGATGAGGCAAAATATATGATGGAAGCCTACGATACAAATTGGATGAGTACCGTAGGAAAGAATATAGATGAGGTAGAAAGACAGATTGCCGAGTATGTTGGAGTGAAGTATGCAGTTGCTCTTAGCGCTGGTACTGCAGCACTTCATCTTGCAACAAAGCTTGCAGGAGAGAAGATCTATGGGCAGGCAAGGCCCTATGAAGGGACACTAAAAGGGAAAAAAGTATTGTGTTCTGACGTGACCTTTGATGCCAGTATCAATCCTGTTGCATATGAAGATGGCGAAGCTGTATTTATTGATACAGAGTACGATACATGGAACATGGATCCTGTAGCTCTTGAAAAAGCGTTTGAGATCTATCCGGAAGCAAAGATAGTTGTTATTGCCCACCTATATGGAACTCCGGGCAAGATAGAAGATATTCGTGCAGTTTGTGAAAAACACAAGGCTCTTATCATAGAAGATGCCGCAGAGAGTTTGGGAGCCAAATATCTTTATAAAGGTGAGTGGAAAGAAACCGGCTCTTTTGGTGACTATAATTGCATATCTTTTAATGGAAACAACGTCTTTAAGACAGACGGGGACATGGCACTTTGTAATAAAGTACCTAAATACGCTGCTTAAGAGGGTCAGAAACCGCCCTGTTTTTGTTCAAACTGCACAAAAGCAGACATCTGAGTATCAAAAATGTACAAAACATAATCGGGGAGCCCCGGCATGATAATTACATACCGCCAGAGAATCCAGTGAACAATTAGCTGCTCACCATCTGTCTCGAAGAGACGGTCTGGGTTGAAAAGAATGTATTTTACATTCAAATAGACGGTCTGGAAGAAAGGAAATGAAAGAAACATAGAAACGAGTCACTGATTTCTCCGGCATCTCGTTTCACGGATACCGAGGGTCTTTAAGTTTATTGGTGAGGTTGGGAGGCTCCAATAAACGGCGAAGCCGGGGGTGCTGGATGTAACCATATTCGTCTCTTTCGATTCGAGCCGGTGTGCTTATCACGGCGGTTGGAATGGGCAGAGAAAAAGAACAGCCCAGGGATGGCAGGGATGCCAATGAGAAAGCAAGGATGCTGAGATATGGACATCCACGCAGCGGAGTTAATCCTCTGAAAAAAGAGAGGAGGCCACTGCGATATTGCTATGTGTAGACGGCAATTTGAACTTAACCACAACTTCATAACATGACCGACCCAAAGAATTGTGAGTGATTATTCGGTGAGACGGAACATCTTCAAGGAGATCAAAGGAGACTTACTGGTTGTTCTGCTGGATGCTATAGCGGTCAATGCCGCATGGCTCCTCGCGTTGTTTCTGAGGTATTACGTTGATTCCAGGCTTTTGCCTGCAGCGCAGAAGTTCTTTGCAATGTACCTCAGATTCGCTCCGTTTTACACGATCATCTGTATCGTACTGTTTTCCGAATTTGGTCTTTATCACGGGATATGGAAAAACGCACGGTTCCGGGATCTGGGCAGGATTGTCGGAGCGAATATCGGAACGTTGGTATTGTACTTGATTTTCACATCCATCTTCCAACTCCGGCTTCCGTTCAATGTGTGCCTGCTGGCAACAGCTATACAGCTGACGCTGATTCTGATCATCCGGTATACGAATCGGATCATCAAAGCAGAACGCTGGAAGATTGAAAAGCGAAGAGGGAAAACCCGAAATGTGCTCGTGATCGGGGACGACAAAAAAGGCAGAACCATGATCAAGCTCCTGTCCACAGACTCCAAGTATAAACCGGTTGTGATCGTTGGGGAATCAGACGGAGCAAAGGTGTTCAACATTCCGGTTGTGAAGACCGATGATTACAAGAGGGCGATAGAGGAGTACAACGCAAACTGCGTGATAGTGGCGAACAGGATAATGGAAGATCAGAAGCTGAAGGAGATCGAAGACTACTGCCGGAAGAAGGACATAGAGTTTATAGATTACTCCGTATCCTCGGCGAAACTGTTATTAACGATTCCGTTGTTCACACTGATCAAGATGTTCTTCCGGGGATTGGTATGGGAGTTCTTCTATGAGTGGGAATGAAGAGAAAAGGTGGAGTGATGACATACAAATTGAGCCCACAATTGAGATTGATCAAAGCTCCAGTAATCCTTGTGATCGAGGGAATGGAGAGACAGTACAACAGTGGTGAAGAACTGACGACCCTCATATTCGATAACAACTACATCATTGGTTCGATCAGCGCAAGAGATAACAAGGTCGTAGTCACGCTAAAAGAAAATGATCGGCAATTCAACATAAATTGGATCGGAGAAGAAGAGGTCAGCTTCATGTGAGATCCACATATGACAGGTTGGAGAGAAAGTAGATGCACGCTTTAGGAAAAGTATTAACTGCATTATGCGCCGTTGCCACTGGAATGGCTGTAGCCGGCCTTATAAAGAAACCGGGATCGGTTTACAAGGATAAACCGGAAGAGCGAAATCCCATGGAGGGCAAGAAGGTAAAGTTCGTAGAAGATGAGTCAGAACCCGCTAATGCCGATGGTGTTTGTGGGCATCTGGAAGCGGTAGGCGAGTCCGAGGATCACAGAAGCGTTTACGACAGAATCGGTAAGCGAATAATTGATATCGTCCTTTCCTTCTGCGGTTTAGTTATCCTTTCCCCGGTCTATGCCATTCTCTGCATTGCTATTATTATCGATGATCCAGGGCCGATCTTCTTTGCACAAAAACGAGTTGGCCGAAATAAGCAGTATTTTAGATTGCATAAATTCCGTTCTATGCGGATGTCCACACCGAGGGATGTTCCAACGCATATGCTTGAAAACCCGGAGCAGTATATAACGAGGGTAGGTCGTTTCCTTCGAAAGAGTTCGTTGGACGAGTTGCCGCAGATAGGCGACATATTCATAGGTAATATGAGCATTATTGGTCCGCGTCCTGCATTATGGAATCAGGATCAGCTTACAGCAGAGCGGGATAAGTATGGTGCAAATGATATCAAACCGGGGCTGACAGGATGGGCGCAGATTAACGGACGCGATGAGCTGGAGATTCCAGTCAAGGCAAAGTTGGATGGAGAGTACGTTCAGAGAGAGTCATTGCGGTTCGATATCAGATGCTTCTTGGGGACAATATTTAGTGTTCTTCGTTCCGATGGTGTTGTCGAAGGCGGAACTGGAGAAATGAAGAAGAATGGTGTTATCCGACCAAATGATGGAAAAACTGTTTTTGCTGAAGATGAATATCAGACGAAGTAAACGCTTCTGAAGATGATGTAATAATGGGGAACTAAACTTGAAAAAAATACTTATAACTGGAGCCGGTTCCTTCGTGGGCACTTCAGTTCAACAGCACTTGGAGCAATGGCCCGAAAAATATAAAGTCACAGCGGTCGGCACAAAAAATGGTGAATGGAAAGAGCTGGATTTTTCTCAGTTTGATGTAGTCTATCACGTTGCCGGCCTCGCCCATTCCGATGTGGGCAAGGTAACAGAAGAAACCAAGAAAAAGTACTATGCTGTCAATTGCGACCTAGCGATAGATGTTGCGAAGAAGGCTAAGGCAGAGGGAGTGAAGCAGTTCATCTTCATGTCCTCTGCAATCGTTTACGGCGACTCTGCACCTATTGGAAAAGAGAAGATGATCGGCAGGAAAACACCGTACTCCCCGGCCAACTTCTATGGCGATAGTAAGGTTCAGGCAGAGAAGGGATTGCTGCCGCTGCAGGATGAGCGGTTCAAGGTTGCCATCCTCCGTTGCCCAATGATTTACGGAAAAGGAAGCAAAGGCAACTTCCCAATCTTAGAGAAAATGGCTCAGAAAATGTCATTATTTCCAAGAATCGAGAATAAACGTTCAATGCTTTTTGTTGGTAATCTAGCTGAGTTCGTGAGATTGATGATTGTGAACGAAGAAGAAGGAATCTTCTGGCCGTGTAATAGAGAGTGGAGTAGCACGAGTGAACTGGTGAGAATGATCGCTGAATGCCATGGAAAGAATGTCAGGTTAGTTTCTGGCTTCGAATGGGTTTTAAAAGGGTTATCGCATTTCACGAGATATGTGAACAAGGCATTTGGAAACCTCGCTTATGAAGAGCATCTTGGGGACTATAAAGAAGACTATCGCCTGTTTTCTTTAGAGCAGAGTATTAAGGAGACAGAAGGATAATGGCAAAACGAATATTGTTCTTGGTTAACCACGATGTGGTTATCTATAACTTCCGTCTTGAGATTGTTGAACGGTTTTTAAATGATGGACATGAGGTGCATATAAGCAGTCCTTACGGTGAACGAATTGATGATTTGGTCAAATTGGGTGCAAAGTTCCATGAGATTAAGATGGAACGACACGGAATGAATCCGAAGGAAGAACTAAGGATTCTAAGTGAATATAAAAAGCTCATGAAGGAAGTCAAACCGGACATTTGCCTGGGATTCACTATCAAGCCAAACATCTATGGCGCGATAGCAGCAAGAAAGCTCAAGATTCCTTTTGTGGCGAACATCACAGGCTTAGGAACAGCTGTTGAGAATCCAGGACTCAGTCAGAAGATTAGTATTTTCCTCTACCGCTACGCCTTTAAGTCTGTCCAGCGTGTGTTCTTCCAGAACGAGGAGAACAAGAAGTTCTTCGATGATCACGGGTTGGCAAAAGGAAAGGGTGTGATTATTCCTGGATCAGGAGTCAACTTGGAGCGGTATCCGTATAGAGAGTATCCAGAGGACGGGACGGTCAAGTTTGCCTTTATTTCCCGCATCATGAAAGAGAAGGGTATTGACCAGTATCTTGATGCTGCAGAAGCGATGCAGGAACGAAATGTAGAATTCCATGTCTGTGGTTTCTGTGAACCAGAGTATGACGGAAGGCTACAGGAAGAAGATCAAAGGGGCATAGTGAAATACCACGGAATGATCCGTGATGTGGCTGGCTTTATGGGTCAGATGCACTGCATTATTCATCCGACTTATTATCCGGAAGGGCTCTCTAATGTATTGTTGGAGGCATGCGCAACTGGACGACCGATAATCACAACAGATAGGTCTGGTTGCCGGGAAGTTGTTGAAGATGGAGTCAATGGCTATATGATATCATGCGAGAACAGTGAAGAACTGATAAAGGCTGTTGAGAAGTTCTTAGCGTTGTCTTGGGTAGAGAAGAAGCGTATGGGTATTGAAGCGAGGCACAAGGTTGAGCGAGAATTCGATCGGCAGATTGTTGTTGCTGCTTATGGGCGAGAAGTAGAGCGCGCTCAGAGGGAACACTGATGGATAAAAGAAAGATTTGTTTTGTTCGCGCCAAACTAAAGAAAGATTATGTTTTTGATGGAATTGCCAATTCAGGATATAGAATTATAATCCCATATACAGATAGAAACATATTCCTTCGTGTTTGTAGAGAATTATGGACAAGATTTAAACTTCCTAAGACCAGTATCTGGTACAACAAAGCTACGAAGAATATTGAACAGGAAATAGTAATTGTAAAAGACCCGCTCATTACGGCGGATTTCATTTGCTATTTGCGTCAGTACAACCCTAACTGCAAGATTATATTTGATTATGATAATCGAGTAGCAAGATCATTAGATCCAGAAAGTATCAGGAAGTATGTAGATGAGATTTGGTCTTATGATGAGGATGACTGCACTAAGTATGGACTCAGGAAGAAAGGACATGCATATCTTGACGTATATCAAACAAGGCCTAATCCTGAAAGAAAGTATGATGTGTTTTACGTAGGACGCGATAAGGGACGGCTAGACCAGATACACGACCTCGAGGAGAAACTTCAAGCCCAAGGTTTGAGAACATACTTTTATATTTGTGCCGACCGTGAATATCTGACATGGAAAAAGAAGGAATACAGGCATTTTCTTCCGTATGAGGGATATTTAGAATTGCTTAAAGAAAGTAGAGCAATTCTTAACATAGTTCCTGAAGGACAGCGGAGTATTACACAGAGAGAGATGGAAGCTGTATTTGACGGAGTAAAATGCATCACGAACAATAAAGGTATCTTGGACTTTGAACTGTATGATAGATCCAGATATTATTTACTGGATGATAATTATGGGGGTATTTCAGAATTCCTCAACACTCCCTTTAAAGAAGTTGATGATAGTGAGTTGAGAAAATACAGATTCGCAAGTCATATCAATGAGATGATGCAGGAGAATGTATAGATGGTTCTGTTAGTCATATTTCTTGGACTATTTTTGCTGTCAATAATATATCCAAGATCAAAACACATAACTATAGCTATTGTTTTATTCATGCTGTTCGTCTACGCATTCACATGGCATGAAGGTGATTTGGAAGTATATGAGTGGGTTTATAGGGATTTATTTACCGGTCGTTTCTATACTGCCTATGAACCGGGCTTTGTAGCATTAATGTGGTTGTGCAAAAAGGTTGGGCTATCATTCACTGGTTTTAGATTCGTTCTTGGATCTTTTATAACAATTATTATCTACCACATTGTTCGAAGACAGACGGATTATTCAGCGTTTGCAATGGTGTTATATTGTTTGTTCCCCTTTTTTGTTTTTTCATCTGTTTTGAGAAGTGGCATTTCATGTGTGTTTGTATTACTTGCGCTCGAACAACTAATCATTGATAAAGGGAATAAAAAGAAGTATGTGATATATATCCTTATAGGGACTCTGTTTCATTATTCGACAGTGTTGTTTCTGCCATTCCTTCTTTTCACTGGTAAGATTAAGAAGACGAGACTTATCGGTGCATTCGTAGGAATGTGTGTCTTGTCTTTTTTGATCAACTATACAAATGTGATGTATTCAATAGTATCTACCTTTACTCAAAGGCAGAAGATAGTAGGATGGCTTATGAAAAACGATGCAACTGCTAACATCAATGGAATAATCGCTATAGGTGTACTTTTGATTGCGGTATATTTATTAAACAGAAATAATGTGAAGAAGCTCCCTGAAAAGATCGGGGGGGGTATTCCGTTAGTGGCATAAGAAACAATCAGATTCAGATATCGTATCAGATGTCTGTTTATATGTTGTTCCTCTCTCCGTTAATGGTATTAGCGTCCCCGATCATGCGAGTTCCATATATGGTTTTTTTGATATTTATAATATCAACGGTTAATATTGTTAGCGGTAACAGGGAAGAACATATAGGCAGACACCCAGGTACGATTGTTATTACAATATCGTGGGTGGCACTAGTACTTACCGTATTCCTGTGGAAATTCTATGCAGATTTGCCCTATATAAAAAATGGAGCACATCTGTTTGGAGAGTTTATAGATTCACAGTTTATGTGGTAATAATAACAGATACCATGTCACCTTCACGAGGATGGAGGCAACATGGCGTACCTTATATTCTTTGCTCTTTTCACCCTAGGCTATTTAAGACCGAAAAGTAAATTTGTTTCATGCTTTCAGTTGCTTTTTATATGGATCATCATTGCGTTTAATACAGCTTCTCCAGACTATATCAACAACGAGTTTATGTTTAATAATATAAACTCAGGACTGTATGTGAGTTATGAGCCGATCTATGTATTACTAATACAAATTAGCAGAATTGCTGGGCTCAATTTTACCCAGTTTCGATGCGTAATTGCGGGTATACTGGTCTTGTTCCTTTGGCAGACAGTACAAAAAGCTGATACGTTACAGAATAACGCGTTATCTATACTCATGATATATCCTGTAATTATGTTCGCAAGTGGATTACGGGGGGCCATAGCATATGGAATTACAGTATATGCGATTGTCTGTTACCTCAGCTCAGATGAGAAAAAGTCAAGCGTTAAGTTTATTGTTTGTTTAATTGCTGCTACTTTGGTTCACTATTCTTATGTAGTTTTTTTGATCTTTCTCCTCGTGAAAAGAAGGTTTAAGAGTAAGATCTTGTTCAGAACAATAGTTATAGAGATTGTTCTGATGGTAGGTATTCGCTATGGTTTGTTATACAGAATTGTATCCGTATTTGTTCACAGCAATAAAGTGTTAAGCTGGTTAAATACATCATCTTATGATCATCCAAGTGTAATGGTGGATTTGCTGATAACAGTGCTTATTCTTTTATCGGCATACATTATATATAGGCTGAATAGATTTAGCATAGAGGTTAATCAGGAGAATAATATTCCTAAGGATTATACTAATAATCTGATATGGTTATTAATCTTCTTTATGCCCTTCCTATATCTAACAGTTACATTTGAAAGATATGAGGCTGTTGTGTTCTCTGTAATCGCAGTGTTACTTTGCAATAAACCATATCCGAGGGACGTTAGGAAAATAGCATGGCCAATAATAGCGTTGCTGATGAATATAGCGTTTTATTTCGTGATTCATGGCAATATTTTCTTTCCTATACTTGAAAACAATATGTTGTTATAGTTAACATTAGCTGAATGGAGATAATGTATGCAAGTAACAAAAAAGCAATTTGCCATGAATTCTTTATGGAAAATCCTTGAGCAGTTCTCTGCCAAGGGTATCTCCATGGTTGTTTCTATCGTATTAGCGCGTTTGTTACTGCCAAGTGATTATGGGCTGATTGCACTAACCACCGTGTTTACGAACTTGTCAGACATCTTGATTGATGGTGGGTTCAGTACGGCACTGATAAGAAAAGAGACTGTGGATGATTATGACTACAGCGCGGTTTTCTCAGTCAGTTCGTCTATGTCCATTTTCCTATACGCTGTTCTGTTTTTTGCGGCACCGTTTGTGGCGGGTTACTATGCTGAGCCTCAGTTGACAATTGTCCTTCGTGTTATTGGGTTCACTTTCTTCATTCAAGCATTTACAGCTGTTAGAAATGGCATTGTGAACAGGAATATGCAGTTCAAATTATTGTTCTACTGTAATTCTACAGCCAGCATTGTCTCCGGTGCGATAGGAATAGTGGCAGCATATATGGGATACGGGGTCTGGGCTTTGGTGGCTCAACGACTCACACAGCAACTGGCTTTGACTGTACTTCTATTTATAAAAGTTAAGTGGAAGATTAGTTGGAAATTTAACCTTGGTCGCATTAAAGAAATGCTTAAGTTCAGTCTTGGCGTTGTTGGATCTTCTCTTTTAAATTATCTGGGTGGAAATATCTACAGTGTCGTCATCGGTAAAAAATATTCAGTGACTGATCTTGGATATTACAATAAGGGCGAGCAACTCCCGATGCAATTCTCTCTGTATACATTCGGTGCAATGTCAAATGTTCTGCTTCCAACGATATCCTCGTGTCAGAATGATTTGGAGCGTGTGAAACATATCATCCGAAAAGTTGTGGTAATGACCAGTTTTCTTATCATGCCACTAATGGCGGGACTAGCTATCACTTCGAAGGAAGTCATTTGTATCCTTTTTACAGAAAAATGGCTGCAGTCGGTTCCGATTGTCCCCTGTATGTGCCTTTACTATCTGGCCACTCCTTATATGCTGATTAACGTTCAGGTTTTCTTTGCGCTTGGGCATAGCGAGTTACGAGTGAAAACTGAGATTATTCGTCTGTCGCTGATGGCGATTGGATTAGGTGTCTTTGGATTTGTTTTGAACTGCTCCATGATGCAGTTAGCGTTGGTCGGTGGTATTATCGCGATGATTGTTACGGTGGCCACATATTATGAGGCAAAGAAATTGATCAACTACAGCATACCAGAGGTAATCAAGGATTTACTTAAACCGTTGATTTGCACAGCAATCATGGCGACTGCAGTGTTTGCTGTATCCTCTTTTACAACTGGCTGTGGGAATGTAATTTCTTTCGCGATTAAAGCGTCTGTTAGTATTGTGGTATACATATTAGCCTCGGTCGCTTGTAAGTCAGAAGGGGTTACTGAAGTTATTTCGCTGATAAAGCGAAAGAAGTGAAAACTAATGCCTGAGATAGAATGGTGAATGAATGAGCAAACTACTTTTTATTTATGAACGCAATATGCCGACCATTAGCATTACGCGGGACATGTTCTCAAATCTTCATAACCACGATGAGATCAAATCCTCATTTAGATATTTAACAGATGTAAAACCATCAGATATTGATTCACATGATGTCATAATCTTTATGCGACCAAACAATATCTATTCTTGGAAAATAGCAAATGAAGCCAAAAAAGCAGGCCATGTCACAGTAACATTCTGTGATGACGACCTGCTGAACCTTCCAGTTTCCTCACCAACGATGCCATGGAGAAAGGAAGGATTACTTAGGGTTCTTGAGCACTCAGACGTAATCTGGTCATCAAGTAGATATATAGCAGAGAAATACGGTGCTTTGACAGCAGGAAAGCGGACGGCTATCACAGACACCATCCTTCGACCGGAGGAATTAGATGGTATTAAGGTGGCATGCAATGAAAAGGTCAGAATTGTTTATGCGGCAGCGCCGAGTCATGCTGCATTATTTGAGAAGTACATTGCACCAATCATTCCAGAATTGACTAATGAATTTGATATTTCATTAACATTTGTCGGAGTTCATCCTAATGTGCAGGGGATAGACTGTGAATATGTATCCAGCATGCCGCTTTTGGAGTATCGGAAGTATATGAGGGAGAGCGGATTTGATATTGGCCTTGCCCCCCTACACGATGACGAATTTTCCAAGTGTAAGTATTTTAATAAATATATCGAATATACGACTCAGGGGATTGTTGGTATCTACGCAAAAACAGAGCCTTATACATATGTTGTGAGGGACGGGATAAATGGTTTCCTGGCCTCTGATAATCCTCAGGATTGGCTGAGAGGACTGAGGAAAGCAATACAGGATAGAGAGAAGAGGAAAGAATGTGTTGAGAACGCAATTCAGCATTTGAAAAATGAGCATTCTGAAGATGCCTGTATTGAACGGATTAGACAAGGCTTGCCTGAGATTCTAGAGGCGAGTGGAAACTATAAAAAATGCGGTGGTTTTGGATTGCAGAAGGTGCGTTACTATATAACCAGACCATGGGATTGGATTTATCTTACAGGCTTTTACCTTAAACATACAGGAATCAAAGCGGTAATAAAGAGAACTAAAACTCACTTTGTTGAGGCTAAAGCATATAGCAGGAGGGATCAAAATTGAAGGGCATAATCTTAGCCGGCGGAGCCGGAACACGTTTATATCCATTAACAATGGTGACAAGTAAACAGTTATTACCAGTTTACGACAAGCCGATGATCTACTATCCGCTGTCTACACTGATGCTTGCGGGTATCCGGGACATCCTTATTATCAGCACGCCAGAGGATACACCGCGCTTTGAACATCTGCTTGGGGATGGTTCGCAGTTTGGAATCAGTCTATCCTACTGTATCCAGCCAAGCCCGGATGGTCTTGCACAGGCTTTCATTCTCGGAGAAGAGTTCATCGGTGATAATGACTGCGCCATGATACTGGGAGACAACATCTTCTATGGCGGCGGGCTTGGCGAGAAGCTGAACAGAGCGGTGGATAATGCAAAGGCTGGTCAGGCCACGATATTCGGGTATTACGTGAATGACCCGGAGCGGTTCGGCATCATGGAGTTGGATGAGGAAGAACGGATCGTCTCAGTTGAGGAGAAACCAAAGAATCCGAAGTCGAATTACTGCATTACCGGACTCTATTTCTACCCAAAGGGTGTCAGCGAAAAGGCCAAGAAAGTGGTTCCATCTGCTCGTGGAGAGTTGGAGATCACGAGTCTCAATGATGTTTATCTTCAGGAACAGAAATTGAATGGCGTTATCCTCGGACGTGGATTCGCCTGGTTAGATACTGGAACAATGGATAGTCTGGTTGAAGCTGCTGATTTTGTCCAGATGATTGAGAAACGGCAGGGAGTGAAGATCTCTGCTCCGGAAGAAATAGCATATCGTAATGGATGGATAAGCAAAGAAGTTCTGCTTCTCTCTGCTGATCGGTATGGGAAATCACCTTATGGGCAGCATTTGAAGAATGTTGCAGACGGAAAGCTGAAGTATTGATGGAGGATAAGGAATGAGCAATTTTTCGTTTACAGAAACAAAAATCAAAGGTGTGTACATAATTGATGTGAAGACCTATGGCGATCACCGGGGCTATTTCATGGAAACATACAAAGAAGAAGACTTCGTGGCTGCCGGGTTAGACTATCGTTTTGTCCAGGATAATCAGAGTTCATCATCTCACGGTGTTCTCCGCGGACTTCACTTCCAGAAGACATTTCCACAGGCAAAGCTGGTGCGTGTGCTGAAAGGGGAGGTTTTTGATGTAGCCGTTGATCTCCGGAAGGGATCAGAAACCTATGGACAATGGGTAGGTGTCCTGCTCTCTGAAGATAACCATAGACAGTTTATGATTCCGCGTGGATTTGCGCACGGATTTGTTGTAGTGTCTGATCACGCAGAATTTGCGTACAAGTGCGATGAGAAGTATCATCCGGAAGATGAGGGTGGCATCCTCTGGAATGATCCTGAGATAGCTATCGAATGGCCGGAAGTTGGTGAAGTGATTCTCTCAGAAAAGGACAAAAAAAATCCTACTTTGGCGGAGTGCAAGATGGAATTTTAATTTAGCATTACAAACAGCAGAGGAACTAATAGTAAAGGAATAGAAGCCCATGGACGTTGAAAAGGTAGGAAAGGCAATATCATACCTTCGTAAACGGGCAGGCTATACCCAGAAGGATTTGGCAGACCGAATCGGTATCAGTGATAAGGCGGTCTCAAAATGGGAGAGGGGGTTAGGTCTGCCTGAAATAGGATACCTGAGAAAGCTCTCCATTTTACTGGATACCGATACAGATAGCCTTCTGGCTGGAGACGTTGTTCATCATGATAGCTCCTGGTCAGGAGTTGTTGTGTTGGATGATAATGGTTACGGAATCGGAGCGGATACCATAATCTATGATAAGCCGCTCATTTACTTCTTGTTAAGCTATTTTCTCTTGATTGGAATCAGGGACATTACTGTGATTGGCACCGTAAAGGATAAAGAGTACTTAGATCGGCAATTTGACGGTGGCCGTGAATATGGTTTCAGATTGACTGCGATTACCGGTGGCCTTGGTGATGTAAAAACCAAATCGAGCAATGTAATGATGGTATACGGCAGATGTATTCTGTATGGGGTGGATCAGACACGATTCTTCCAGAAGGCAATGCTGAACCGTGAACATTTTACGATGCTTGTCTTGCCGAAGAAAATGAACCATCCTTCGTCGCATGTCATAATGGATGAGAATAAGAAAATAGTAAATTCTAATACCGATGAGCCCTTAAGGACTCAATATGACTTTTCTGATATTCCTATTTTGTTTTTCCCTTCTAAACTGCTTCCAGAGATGGCAAGAGAATCTGATATTCCAACGTATATCAGCCGCTATGCATCTGATAGTGAAGTGTATGTACAAATGCTTGACCGAGGATTTGTTGAGATTGAGGTAGATAACTGGACGAATGTGCAAGAAGCTTCCACCTTTATGAAAATCGTTCAGGATAAGTGTGGCATGAATGTATACTGCATTGAGGAAGTTGCTTGGAGGCGAGGACTGATTTCCGTGGAACAGCTAAGGCGGCATGGTGAGCAACAATTTGGAACGGAGTATGGGGCGTACATATTAAGTCTTTGTGAAAGAATTGAGGATCGGCAACGTGTGGAGGACTGAACTCTACGCTGCGTTTACCCGTGATGCTGGTATATCGTCATTTTTCCGGAAGAATAGAGCAAATAATCTCCATATGCACTTGGTTTTGCCGTGTTTCGGGTAAACGGATAGTCGGTTGGCACGAAGGCATTGAATGGGTAAAATTTAAGCCGTATGGGGTTTCCATGCAGTTTTTCAGGAGGTAACAGCGGATGGGAAAAACAGTCATCGTCACGGGTGGCGCGGGTTTCATAGGCTCGAACTTCATATTCTACTATCTATCGGCGCATCCGGAGGACAGGATCGTCTGCCTGGATAAGCTAACGTATGCGGGGAATATGTCCACTTTGGCACCTGTGATGGAGAAAGAGAATTTCCGGTTTTGCAAGATCGATATCTGCGACAGAGAAGGGGTTGAGAAAGTTTTCTCCGAAGAAAAACCTGACTTTGTAATCAACTTCGCAGCGGAGAGCCATGTGGATCGGTCTATCGAGGATCCTGGCATATTCTTGCAGACGAATATCATAGGAACAGCAACGCTGATGGATGCCTGCCGAAAGTTTGGAGTTGAACGGTATCATCAGGTGAGTACGGATGAGGTGTACGGTGATCTTCCGCTAGACCGACCAGATTTGTTTTTCACGGAGTCCACGCCGATTCACACAAGCTCACCGTATAGCTCGTCTAAAGCAGGAGCAGATTTGCTTGTTCAGGCATATCATCGCACCTATGGACTTCCGGTGACCATATCCCGGTGTTCCAATAACTACGGTCCTTTCCACTTCCCGGAGAAATTGATCCCATTAATGATCATCAACGCACTTCATGACAAGCCACTTCCTGTTTATGGTGAAGGCATCAATGTGCGTGATTGGCTGTATGTGGAAGATCACTGCAAGGCTATCGATCTGGTCATTCATAAGGGTAAAGTCGGAGAAGTCTACAATATCGGCGGGCATAACGAGATGAGGAACATCGATATTGTGAAGCTAATTTGTAAGGAACTTGGCAAGCCAGAGAGCCTGATTACTTATGTGACGGATCGCAAAGGCCACGATATGCGGTATGCTATCGATCCGACAAAGATTCATAGCGAACTGGGCTGGCTGCCTGAGACAAAGTTTGCGGATGGAATCAAGAAAACCATCAAATGGTATCTCGAAAACGAGAGCTGGTGGCAGCCGATTATCAGTGGGGAATACCAGAACTACTATGAGAAGATGTATGCCAATCGCTGATTAGAAAGTAACAATATTCAAGGCCATATGCGGTCACAACAAACTATTGCGAATACCAAAACGACAAGAAAAGGAGAGTCAAGAGAATGGGAATCCAGTTGTTCAAAGCAAGTTTTGATGTAGAGGCGTGCCTGGCACAGGTGCGCGAGTGCCTGGAAAAGGGCTGGACAGGCATGGGCTTCAAGACAGTTGAGTTTGAGGAAGCCTGGAAGAAGTACACAGGACACAAATATGCCTACTATGTAAACTCTAATACGGCAGGCCTTTATATGGCCGTTGATACGCTGAAGGAGCTGTACGGATGGGAGGATGGCGATGAAGTGATTTCCACTCCGCTGACTTTCATTTCTACAAACCACGCAATTGCTAAGAGCAATCTGAAGGCTGTCTTTGCGGATGTAGACGACACGCTTTGCCTAGATCCTAAGTCCGTAGAAGAGCGGATCACAGATAAAACGAAGGCAGTCATCTTTGTCGGTTTCGGAGGCAATACCGGTAAGTTGAAGGAAGTAGTGAAAATCTGCAAAGAGCGTGGACTGAAGCTGATCCTTGATGCAGCGCATATGTCCGGTACTCGTTATTCAGACGGGAGCGTTCCTGGAACGAATGGTGATGCGGATATTACAGTTTATTCCTACCAGGCAGTTAAGAATCTGCCTACAGGTGACAGCGGCATGATCTGCACCGATGACGAGAAACTGGATGAGATCTTCCGTAAGAAGGCCTGGCTCGGCATCAACAAAGACACCTATTCTCGTACTGTGAATAAAGAGGGAACGTACAAGTGGAAGTATGATGTTGAGTATGTCGGCGACAAGTACAATGGTAATGCAATCATGGCTGGCATCGCACTGGCACAGCTGCCGCTTTTGGATCGGGACAATGCTTATCGCAGAACATTGGCGCAGTGGTATACAGAAGTTTTTGCAAAGTATCCGGATCAGATTGGACTGGTCGAGATTCCTGATGATTGCGTTACTTCGCGCCATCTGTTCCAGATATTTGTAAAGGACAGGGACGGCCTAATGATGTATCTTAACTCCAATGAGGTATATCCGGGCGTGCATTACGTGACGAATACAGACTATCGTATGTATGAGTATGGCAAGGGAACTTGTCCGAAAGCGGAGTTCGCAAGCGAACACATTATCTCCCTGCCGATGCATATGGGTGTGACCTTTGAGGATGTTCAGTACATCACTGGACTGGTTGTGAAGTATGTGATGGAACTGAAGAAGGGCGAGAGCCTCAGATAATAGGATTATAGGAATGTGTATTGTGCAGGACTGTAGGGGTTAGAGCTATTGTAATCTTGCAGTTCTGCACATTTTAAGAGGAGCGATTATGGCTGTTGCAGAACCAATAGAAGGACGCTATGTTGATCTGCGATCCTGCACGGAAGATGACGCGGAATTCACAAGAGCGATCCGCAAAGACCCTGAGTTTGTAAAGTACCTTCCTGCCATTGATAACACAGTAGAACAACAGAAAGCGTGGATTCGTAGCCAACGGGAAAAAGAAGGAGATTACTTTTTCGTTGTCTGGGATAAGAAAGGGAATCGCATCGGCACGATCAGCATCTATGATGTGAACGGGGATCATGCAGAGAGCGGAAGGCTTGCAATCAAAGGAGACAATGCTTTCCAGGGAATTGAAGCACAGATACTTTCATTCCGTTTTGCATTTGGAGTCTTGGGACTTAAGTGCATTGATGGATTTATATTCGCAGATAACGAGAGAGCAATTCGCTTTAATAAGCAGTTTGCTGGAAAGCATTATCCTCCGGAAACAGATGAAAACGGTCGAACGATTATCAGGATAGAAAACTGGCGTGAGGATTTTGAAAAAGTTGATAGGAAACTGAGTTCGATTCTGTATCGAGAGAAAAAACATTGAAGGAGACAGTAGAAATGAGCAATTTGGAAAAATACAATCAGGCATTTGTTGAGTGCTTTGAGATTACTGAGGATCAGCTTGTAGGTCTGAAATACCAGGATATCCAGGCATGGGATTCTGTAGGGCATATGGGTCTTATTGCGGCTCTTGAAGATGCCTTTGATATCATGATGGACACTGATGATATCATCGACTTCAGCTCTTATGAGAAGGGAAAAGAGATTCTGTCGAAAGAAGAATACGGGGTGGAATTCTGATGAGCAGGATATGGGACCTGGGACAGTATAAAGGAAAAACTGCCCTTATAGATGAGTATGGTAATTCATTGACATACGATCTGCTGGAGTCAGAGGCTTATGTTCTGGCTGAGACTATCGGCAGACGCTGCTTGGTTTTTTGCCTGTGCCGAAACGAAATCGGCTCTATATTGGGATATGTAAGTTTTATCAATAACGCAATTGTTCCGGTTCTTTTGAATGCGCATCTGGAAGAGGAACTTCTCAAGAATTTGTTGGCGACTTATGAACCGGCATTTTTATGGGTGCCGAAGGATCAGGTTGAACAGTTTCCAGAAATGGAACAGAAGTATGAAGCTCACGGATATTGTCTGCTGAAGACAGGATATGAGAGAAATTATCCGCTTTATGGTGAACTGGGGCTTCTCCTGACAACATCGGGATCAACCGGATCTCCAAAGTTTGTCCGGCAGTCATACACTAATGTGCTGGATAACGCGAAATCCATTGTGGAGTATCTTAAGCTTGATGATACTGAGCGGCCGATTACCACACTTCCGATGAACTACACCTATGGTTTGTCAATCATCAATTCACACCTCCTTGTAGGGGCGACAATCTTGGTGACAGAAAAAACTCTCATGCAGAAAGAATTCTGGAACTTTTTCAAGGATCAGGGAGCCACTTCTTTTGGCGGTGTTCCGTATACCTACGAAATGCTTGACAGGCTTCGTTTTTATCGCATGAAGCTTCCCAGCCTTCGCACGATGACACAAGCCGGGGGAAAGATTCTCCCAGAACTGCACGAGAAATTCGCAAAGTACGCCGAGGAGCAGGGCAAACACTTTGTGGTTATGTATGGCCAGTGTGAGGCAACTGCCCGTATGGGTTATCTTCCGCCGGAAAAGGCCGTTGAGAAAAAAGGATCTATGGGCATCGTGATTCCTGGTGGTAAGTTCCATCTGATCGATGCGAATGGGTCCGAAGTTACAGAACCTCATACGACGGGGGAACTTGTATACGAAGGAAAGAATGTCACGCTAGGCTATGCTGAGTGCGGAGATGATCTGGCTAAGGGAGATGAGCGTAATGGTATTCTTGAAACCGGCGATATGGCTCAGTTTGACGAAGATGGGTACTACTACATCGTTGGACGTAAAAAGAGGTTCCTTAAGATCTACGGGAACCGTGTGAACCTTGACGAAGTGGATCGACTCATCAAGGGCGAGTTCGGCATTGAGGTCGCAAGCACAGGTGTGGATGACCACATGTATATTTTTGTGACTACTGAAAAAGATGCGGAACCGGTTCGAGAATTCGTGATCAACAAGACCAAGCTTAATCCGGCAGCATTCAAGGTTCTTGTGATTGATGAGATTCCGAAAAATGATTCCGGTAAGACCCTTTATAAGGAACTGACAAAGTATTATGCCGAATAAAAAGCAAATCTTCTGCTTTACCTATGCCGGAGGGAATGCTTCTTTTTTCGATAGCATTACAAGCGATCTTTCTGAATATGAAGTGATTCCATTTGAGTACTCCGGACATGGAACCAGACATAGAGAACCGCTATATAGTAGCTTTGATGAGCTGGCTGACGATATATATGGTCTGTTCAAACAGAAATATATTGGCGGAGAATACGCGCTGTTTGGTTACAGCATGGGTACTATCAGTCTGGTTGAGGTTTTAAAGCGGATTATGGAAGAGAAGGAGACTCACCTTCCAAGTCACATCTTCTTGGCTGCCCATGAACCCCTGACCAAGGCAGAATATGCCGGATACACTAATGATGAAATGGATGCCTGGGTGAAAGACCGGACGATTCAGTTCGGAACAGTGCCGGATAAGCTTTTGAACAATAAAAGCTTTTGGAGAATGTATCTTCCCTTGTATCGAGCTGACTATGCGATCATCGGAAAATATAGATTTGAGAATTTGGATTTAAGAACCGATATTCCGGTGACCATTTTTTATTCTGAGACGGACACTCCATTGAAGGATATGAAGCTTTGGAAGAATATCTTCGTTGGTGATTGTGAGTATTTCCAGTTTGATGGAACACACTTTTTCATTCAGCAGCATTACGAAGAAATGGCGGATATAATACGAAACAGGATGAGCAGGAGAGAAGACTGATGACGTTTGAAGAGATTTTAGAGATTTCTCCATTTTCGCTTGATGAGGGAGAGAAAGAGAAACTGTTAACTGAAAGACTGGTGGAACTGACTAAGCTTCATCAGGAACATTGTCCTGAGTATGCTAAAATCCTTGATAGCATTGATTTTAGTGTGGACAAGGCAAACTCTTATAAAGAACTGCCGTTTCTTCCTGTCCGTCTGTTTAAGGAGCTGGAACTGAAATCGATTCCGCAAGAGGATGTTGTCAAAACCATGACTTCCTCAGGCACAACAGGACAGGCTGTGAGCAAGATCTATCTTGACCGGGCTACTTCCTCAAATCAGCAGAAGACAATGGTGAAGATCGTTTCTGAATTTACCGGGTCAAGTCGCATGCCGATGATTATTATTGACTGCCCTAGTGTTGTGAAGAACAGAGCGATGTTCTCTGCTCGTGGAGCGGGTATCCTGGGATTCTCGATTTTTGGGGCAAAGAAGATCTACGCTCTCGATGACAACATGAAACTTGATGTTGAAGGTGTCAGGGAGTTCCTTGATAAATTCAAGGGGCAGAAAATTCTGCTGTTTGGATTTACATTCATGATCTGGCAGCATTTCTATAAGGAGCTTCTCAGACTCAAAGAGGAAGGTATCACCTTTGATTTGTCGAATGGGATTTTGATTCATGGTGGTGGATGGAAGAAACTCATTTCAGAAGCGGTAAGCCATGATGAATTTCATAAGAGGCTAAAGGATGCATGTGGATTAGAGCATATCCACGATTACTATGGTATGGTTGAACAGACTGGCTGTATTTACATGGAATGTGAATGCGGTCATCTTCATGCCAGCATCTTTTCTGACGTTATTACGCGCCGTCCTATTGACTTCTCTGAATGTGATATCGGAGAAAAAGGAATCATACAGGTTGTGAGTACCATTCCTGAATCCTATCCCGGACACAGTCTGCTTACAGAAGATGAGGGAGTAGTTCTTGGTATTGATGACTGTCCGTGTGGTCGCAAAGGAAAATACTTCAAGATTGAAGGCCGTCTTCAGAACGCCGAGATAAGGGGGTGCAGTGATACCTATGCAACTAAATTCTGATGTACTGAATAAGGTGACATATTTAACGGGATCGGCTGAGATTGCTGCTGAGCTCCCCTCTGTACCCGCCAAGGTGCCTTTTGATGAGACAATTGTCAACTTCCTGAATGAGGTATCCAGAGAGATCATGAAAGATCCTCGGAGCAGAGCATATTCTGATGTTGTTACGTTTGGCTTTTGGATTCGCAAAGGATCCGTGCTGAAGCTGAAGGAGCGTTTTATCAGCGAGGGACTTCATCTTGGCAAGGGCGTAGCTTTCCACATTGCACCCTCCAATGTTCCCGTGAATTTTGCGTATTCTCTTGTTTCCGGCTTGCTAACGGGGAACGCAAATGTTGTAAGGGTGCCAAGTAAAGACTTCCCACAGGTCACAATTCTGACCGAGGCATTCAATAAAGTGCTGGAATGCGATCCGGATATGAAGCCATACATTCTGTGTGTCCGCTATGGCAGAGACAGCGAAACAAACGATTTGTTTTCTTCCATTGCAGATGTACGCATTACTTGGGGCGGTAACAATACAATTGCAGAACTAAGGAAGTCACCGCTGCCGCCGCGGTCTGGAGAGATCACTTTCGCGGATCGATATTCCCTAGCGGTGATTGATGCTGACTCATATCTGTCTATGGAAAACAAGGACAGAGTTGCGGAAGACTTCTACAATGATACGTTCTTTTCTGATCAAAATGCCTGTACCAGCCCACGTATTATCGTTTGGACGGGCGAGAGCGTAGAGGAAGCTAAGAATGCTTTCTGGAAATCCGTGCATGAATTGGTAGAAAAGAAATATACTTTCCAGGCGATTCAGGGAGTCAACAAACTGACGAAAGCGTTCTTAATAGCAGTTAGGGAGCCAGGGGTTAAGGTTGAAGAACATCAGGATAATTTGATTGTGCGGGTGAAGGTGCCTGAGATCACTGATTATCTTATGGACTATCGGGATAACAGTGGATACTTTTATGAGTATGACTGCAAAGATATTCTTGACCTTGTTCCTCTTTGCAATGATAAGCGGTGTCAGACTATCGCTTATATTGGAGATAGTAAAAACATTTTACCGCTGATCCAGTCAGGGGTGAAAGGTATTGATCGTGTTGTGCCTATTGGAAAAACGATGGATTTCGATCTGATCTGGGATGGATATAATTTGCCATCGCTTCTGACCAGAACCATAGTTATGGGGTAAGAAAGAGAGAAGTGTAAGTGCAGAAACGAGCGGGATACACACTCGGAAATAGAAAAGTCGCTATCATCGGGGCAGGATTTGTTGGTGCTTCAATCGCATATGCAATGGCGTTGAGGGATATCGCCCGTGAGATAGTAATTGTAAATAGAACAAAAGAAAAAGTGATCGGCGAAGTAATGGATATTCGCCATGGCATTCCAAGTATGGGAACCACAGATGTGTATGTGGGTGATTATCCTGATTGCGCAGACTGTGATTTGATCATTATTTGTGCAGGCCGAAACAGAAAACCTGGTGAAAGCAGACTGGATCTTACAAATGATAACGTGGAGATTATGCACTCCGTTATAGGTAAGATGAAGCCTTACTATACAAGAGGGATCGTTCTTATTATATCAAATCCGGTAGACATCCTGACTTTTAAGGTTGCTGAATGGATGGAACTGCCGAATGGGATGGTTTTCGGTTCTGGAAATATTCTTGATTCATCGCGCTTTGTGAGAACGATAGCAGACTATGTTGGCCTGAGTACAGGCGTGGTAAATGGCTACATTGTAGGTGAACACGGTGATGGACAAGTTCCGATTTGGAGTCATGTGACGGTGGGTGGTATTCCAATTGCGGAATACTGCTCGGATGTAGGACTTGAATGGACAGAGGAAATTAGAAAAGAACTGGCTGAAAAAACTAAGGTAATGGGATCCCAGATCATTGCGGCTAAAGGACGTACACATTACGGAATAGCGACTTGTACCTGTCAACTCGCAGATGCGATTATTAATCAGCGTCCGATGATTTCCAGTGTGAGTTCCGTTCTTATGGGAGAACACGGTTGCCGTGGCGTAGCACTGAGCGTTCCAAGTGTGATTGGACCTTCGGGTGTTCAACAGCGGATACGCGAAAAGTGGGCTCCGGAGGAATACAGAGCGTTTTTTGATTCAGTGGAAAAGGTTAGAGATACGCTTACTCTGATAAACATTTAGCTTGGAGGACGAGATGATTCTAAAAGGCAAAAATGCTATTATCACAGGAGCCAGGCGTGGCATTGGCAGGGCAACTGTTGAAACTTTCGCCTCGCAAGGTGCAAACGTTTGGGCATGCACCAGAAAACAGGATGATGCTTTTGAAGCAGACATGAAATCTGTGGCAGAGAAACACGGCGTTGAGATTTGGCCGGTGTATTTTGATGTCACCAATGAGTCTGAAATGAAGTCTGCTGTGCAGAACATTCGCAAGCAGAAAATCAGCATAGATGCGCTTGTTAATATAGCGGGGATTGCGGATGACAGTACGAGTTTCCAGATGACTTCGATGGAGAAAATGAAGCATGTCCTGGATGTCAATTTCTTTGCAGTCACGCTCCTGACACAGTATATATCAAGATTGATGGCCAGACAGAATTATGGAAGTATTGTAAACATTGCATCCATTGCCGGAATTGATGGTGCACCCGCACAGTACGAATATGCGGCGAGCAAAGCCGCTATCATTGGAGGAACACGTAATCTGGCGAGGGAATTGGCGTCGAATAACATACGCGTCAATGCTGTTGCGCCTGGTATGATTGCTACGGATATGGGGGCACAGATTGACGATGAACTGAAGCAGAGCGTTTTGTCAAAGGTTATCATGAATCGTCTTGGCAAACCTGAAGAAATTGCAGATGTCGTTGCTTTTCTGGCAAGCGACATGTCCAGCTATATGACAGGACAGATAATCCGCGTAGACGGAGGTATGTAATGGCTGATAAAGAGTTGATAAAAAAATGTGAAACCGCGGCAAAGAGAATCCGACGCCGTGTAATAGATATGACTTATAATACCGGGAAAACAGGCGCGCACCTTGGCGGTAGTCTTTCCATAGTGGAGCTTCTTGCATGCCTGTATGCAGGGGGAATCCGCTACCATGTAGATAATCCTGAATGGGAAGGCAGAGACAGGGTTATTCTTAGCAAAGGTCACGCTGCGTTGGCTTTATATCCTGCCTTAGCGGAAGCTGGCATCATTGATGAATCAGAACTTGATTCTTTTAAACAGGATGGCAGCAGGCTGGGGGGACACCCTTCACTAAACGGTCTTCCCGGCATTGAGTTTGCTAGCGGAAGCCTGGGGCAGGGGTTGTCTCTCGGAGTTGGAACTGCTATGGCGTTAAAGAGAAAAAGCAATCATGAATCCCGTGTTTTCGTCTTCCTGGGTGACGGCGAATGTGATGAAGGATCCGTCTGGGAAGCTGCTGCAAGTGCAAGCCATTATGGATTAAACAACCTTGTTGCGGTTGTTGATATGAATTCCATTCAATATGATGGCTTTACAACAGAAGTTATGGATATGTCTCCGTTTGAATGCAAATGGCGTGATTTTGGCTGGGAGACAATAACGGTTGACGGTCATAATGTGGCAGAGGTATTAGACGCATACGCACATCATGGTGATAAGCCGGTTGTTATTTTGGCACATACCGTGAAGGGAAAGGGCGTATCCTTCATGGAGAACAATTGGAAATATCATAATGCGGCAATTACACAAGAGCAGTATAAGCAGGCTATTGCGGAACTGGAGAAAGCGGTATGATTGAATATAACAAAAGAAATATGAGAACATGGTCGCTTCTCGGTCCAAGCGGTGCTCATGGGACGGCCGCCATTGAGCTTGCGGAAACAAATCCCAATGTCTTGATGCTCACAGCGGATCTTTGCTTCTTCTCTGGCCTTGAACGTTTCAAAGCGGCCTTTCCTGATAGAATATACAATGTCGGCATTGCCGAGCAGAATATGATTGGTGTGGCGGCTGGACTGGCAAAAGAAGGCTTTATTCCGTTTGCAAACACCTACGCAAGTTTCTGTGCATCGCGTTGCGCAGATCAGGTTAGGGTAAATATGTCCTACATGGGGCTTCCAATAAAACTGATTGGACTGACTGCAGGATATGGCGCGGGAATACTTGGTGCTACTCATGTAAGTATCGAGGATATTGCTTTAATGAGAGCGCTTCCAAATATTACAGTGATATCTCCGGCGGATTGTACCGAAATCATCAAAGCAGTACTGGCGGCAGCTGAGACGCCAGACCCAACTTACATCAGGTTGACTGGGCCGATGAATACACCAATCGTGTATAAAGAGGACTACGATTTCCAAATCGGCAAGGCAGTTAAGCTCCAAGAAGGAGAAGATGTGTGCATTATTGCAACAGGCTCCATGGTAGCTCAGGCACAAAAGACAGCGAAGCTGCTGGAAAAAGAAGGAATTCGTTGTACGATACTAAATATGCATACCATAAAACCTCTGGATGTTGATGCAGTAATGGAGGCAAATGAAAATCATAAGCTTATTGTGACCGCAGAAGAACATAGCGTAGTAGGCGGGCTTTATGGTGCTGTGGCAGAGGAGCTTTGCAAAAGCGGAACACATAAGCCTATTCTTCCCATTGGCATCAATGATGTGTTCGTACATGCGGGCAGTTACAATTATCAGATGACAGAGAGTGGACTTGATCCCGAGATTATGAAGGAGAAAATCATGAACAAGCTGTTACAAATCGGGGGGGGTATTGCAGACTAAGTAGTTTCAATACCATTCAGATGACAAGTATGCAGGAGGTGATGAGCCTTGCTGCATGATGGATTATTAACAGGAAAGGTTGCTTTAGTTACTGGGGCTGCAAGAGGTATTGGGAATACGACGGTAGAACGTTTTGCCGAAGAAGGTGCAATAGTTTACGCAACGGATCGCACTGAGGGCTCCCTTGATGATTTCGCTGTTAAAATCAGCAATAGATTTGGTACAAAGATTGTTCCTTTATATTTTGATGTGACCGATGAAGCGGCATCAAAGAAGGCAATAATGCAGATCCGAAAGGAGCATGGGCGATTAGATGTTCTTGTCAATAACGCTGGGATTATGCGAGACAACGTTATTGGCATGATTGGAACACAGCTTATCCAGGATGTATTCGCAGTCAATGTGTTTTCTGTGATCAGCATGATTCAACTAGCTAATAAGCTGATGAGCAGGCAGAAGTCTGGTTCGATTATTAACATCTCAAGCATTGTCGGGGTCGAAGGAGCAGCAGGTCAGCTTGTATACTCCGCATCAAAAGGAGCAGTAGCCTCGCTAACAAAGGCTGCGGCAAAGGAACTGGCTCCGAATGGAATCAGAGTAAACGCAGTTGCACCAGGACTCATTAACACAGGGCTATTGCAGGCAATTGGTGATGAGAAGATTCAGGAGAATCTTAAGAATGTGAAAATGGGACGACTTGGCGAGCCGATTGATGTTGCTAATGTCATTCTTTTCCTGGCTTCAGATTTATCCGGATATGTTACCGGAGAGATAATCGGAATTGACGGAGAGGCACAAGTATAAAACGCAATCTCAGACAGTTTTCTGAGATGGAAGGAGCAGACGATGAGGATATACTTAAGACCCATCACTTTAGACGATGGCCCATCAATAGTAAAGTGGAGAAATACACCCTCCGTAAGGGAGCATTGCCTGAATCAGAAACCGATCACAATTGAATCAAATGAAGCCTTTTTCCATGCCAACATCGAAACGGGCTACTATCAGCAGTTCATCGTAGAGCGGATTGATGAGGATTTTGGTGTGTCCTCCTATCCTATTGCTACAGTTTATCTAAAGGATATTGACCGCACGAACAGGCGGTGTGAGCTGTGCATTTTCACGTCCGATGATCAGGAGTGGAATACAGAGAGCCAGGCGATTGCAGTGAAGTTACTCCTTGAGAAAGCTTTCGATGAACTGAATATGCACAAGGTATATTCTTATGCCTTCTACAAGTTCATGAATGAGGCAAGCCTGCTAAAACGCGCGGGATTCTCCACTGAAGCGATTCTGAAGGAGGAGGCTGTGAATGCGGACGGCGAATATGAAGATATTGTTCGGTTCGTCATCACAGATAAGGAATGGAAGGACAACAAGAAGGCATAAAAATGAGCAGAGTATCAGAGGCAATTCGAGAACTTCAGTATGCGATGATTGAAGATGGTATTGAGCCAGAAAACGGATTGCCTCTGGATCTGTTCGAGTATTGTACATCATTATTGCCATTTGTCAATGTTGATCTTCTGATTCAGAACAATGCAGGCCAAATCCTTCTATCATGGCGTGAAGATAAGCACTACGGTACAGGATGGCAAATCCCTGGCGGAATAATCCGCATGATGGAAACCATTGATGAACGGATTCAGATGACGGCGATTAGAGAAATCGGTTGCAGAGTATCGTATGAAGCGGAACCAATAGCGGTTCATGAGAATATCATCCGAGAGCATCGAGAAGGGTTGAAGAACCAACTTGAACGCGCTCATAACATTGCCTTACTGTACAATTGTAGAGTGCCGGATGACTATGTGATTGATAATGCCGGTAAATCAGAAACAGAGGAAGGTTTCCTCCGCTGGTTTGATAAGTTTCCTGACAATCTGCTGGACTGCCACAAACCGCTGCTAAGGGATGAGCGATTCAAAAAGTGGAGTGAGCCGGTTTGACACCGGCTTTTCTTTGGTACACATCGTATAGAATGACATGGGTAGAAAGGAACGGGTTAATAATGTCAAAGAAGAAAACCACAGATCCAGACGGATCAATGGAGGAGTTGGTACAGAAAGCTGTGGATCTCGCAAAAGCTCCGTTCACGCCGGATAGAGATGATTCCCTCCCGTCCCTTCGCTCTGTGGCTGCCGAGTTGGGAACCACGGTGATTCGGGTGCGGAAGCTGCTGATCACAGCAGGGTATTTCGAGTCTCCCACAGCCTCGGCGGTGCAGAGGCTATCATCTGCCGGAAAGAGCATAGAGGAGATCGGCGAGGAGCTGAAATTGAAACCATCCGCTGTGTACGGATATCTTCCCTACGAAGTGCGCCCTTACAACCTTCCAGAAACCACTGCCAATGCCGACCGTCATAAGCGGTATCGGGTGACAAGGAAGCTGCAAAACCATCTCCAGGAGAACAGCGGTGTGTTCGATGAGAAGGTGAGCATACTCTTATGGCGCTGCGTGGTCATCTTCCAGAACTATCCGTTTAAGACGAGCGGACGAGGAAAGGATCAAACAGGTGCTGTGGATTTCACCTACACAGTAAGCGCACCGGGTAAGTCGGGCGGTCGGCATTACTCTGGCACAGATGTTCCCGGTTTCGGTAACGAAATATGGGTCGTGATTGGGGGAGAGAAGAAGGAGAAAAGTATTAGTCGCTCGTCCGTTGACCTGGCTTTTAAGATTTACCTGGAAAAGATGAGCAGTGCAGACGGTGTGTCCGGTCCCAAGCAGCTCGGCGTTTTCGGGGCAAGCTATCTGCTGCCGTTGTTTCAGAGGTTCGTGTGAGCCTCATTCCGATTTAAGTGTGTAGAATAACACGGGTGCAACCGCCCACCGTCAACATTTAGTTGATAGACGAACACATCCTAAATCATTTATAATCTTCTCAACATCAGATTTGGAGGTGCGTATACTTGGATTTGAAGAAAACAGGCAGATTGATTGCAAAGAAGCGGAAAGCCCTGAACCTCACCCTTGGCTCCCTGTCAGAGCAGCTTGGCGTGACACCACAGGCGGTGCATCTGTGGGAAACCGGGCAGCGGTATCCGGATGCCTCGTCCCAAGTAATGATTCACAAGGTGCTGGGGCTTAATCCTGTGGAGTTGATTAGCGGCCTGGAGATGGTCGACGAGGGTCTTAAGCGTAAAGTGGATTCTTACATGAATAGGATCGACGAGAAGGTCTTTGTGGCCGGGAACATGCAGGATGAAGATGGGAATGATGTCTATGTGGATCTGTCGGAGTATTCCGTGATTCTGAAAGACGAGAACGGCGACCTGGGTGACCGCTGGATTCCGTATACTGACTACTACAATGTGGAAGCGCCGACAGAGAAAAGAGAGGAAGAGCCGAAGACGCCATACGACTCGACACATATTTATCTTAACCACGGACACAATATTCTGGTTATCCCCGTGGAGATGTTGGAGAAGTTGGGCAGGCCGCTGTATTTCAATATTGTGAGAAACAGGAAAACCGGAGTGCTGTTTCTCGTATTCTCCGATACTATCGGCGAGGAAGGCTTCGACATTCCGGAGAAGGTTTATAATGGCAAATGGAAGGGCATCCATGTGTATGGTGGTGAGTATGGGCATAGCCTCTGTGTTGAAATGGGAGTGCGACAATACCTGGATCTGCTTGAGATCGTGCCGGAGATTGATGCGGAGCATAAGGTGATTGCGATAAGGCTTGATGAATTGAAGAGATCGAACGCAGAGGTGGTACATTCAGAGTTCCTGCTTCCGCAGTGGCAATACGATGAGCTGTGGGAAGATGACGAGATTGAGGACGAGGAAGAGTAATCCAGATAGAACAGATGAGCCGGGGCAGGAGAGCGGTAGTACTCTTCTTCCCCGGCTTTTTTAATTCAGCACCCGACCAACCACTCGGAAATCCATGGTCGGTGTGATTATCTTCGGTGCGTAGGCTTTGTTCTGGCTGATTAGGACGACCTGCGGATGCAGCACGCCGTCGGAATCCAGATAATCTTCATACACTTCATCGTCCGGCTCCTGCTCATCGTAGGTCTTGATAAAGCCGTGTCCATCGACCACGAACAAGCCGACATCTCCGACGTTCAAACTGACTGTCTTCTGTATCCAGGCAAGCTGTCCGTCCTGGTAGAGCGGCTCCATGCTGTCGCCATCTACGGGAACGGCAAAGTCTGCGCCATCCGGCACTGAGCTTGCGGGGAACTCCCGTGTCTCCATATTTTCGTCATCCAGGAAATCCCCATACCCCGCTGACGCCGGCAGCAAGCTGACCGGCATTTCGATCATGGCGACATGGTAGTTGATCGTGTATCTCGGATTAGATTCGAGAAATTCCCGGTAGCTGTTCAGCATCCGGAGTCCCTGTGCGTTTAATACTTCCTTCTTCGGTACGACCGGCCCGGTGAAGAAGTCCAGGCCGCCTTCGATGTTCAGCGCATGGCATAGCGCCACCAGCTGGTAGGCGTTTGGTACCGTCTCTCCTTTTTCCCACTTATTCACTCCCGGAGTCTTTACATGGACGCCGAAATGGGTGAGCAGTTCAGATAGCTCACCCTGTGTGATCCCGGCTTTCTTCCGGGCTTCTCCGATCTTCCTGCCGAGGACATTCCGCTCCTTGGCCATGTCTGCCTGGAAGTGTTTTGATATATCTTTTGGGAAGGAGATTATATTATCCTTTTTCGATCCCATGTTGTGGACCTCCTATAATGGGTTCTGCTATGTGGATGACCTGGCGTTGACCTGTACAGGAACTGACCGTACTGATTCCTGCCGATCTCGGTCCACCTTTTCATCTGCACACAGAGGTTGGAACAAACCACGTTCTCTGTACGTCCATATTATAGCTTTTCCGGGTGTTGCTGTCAATAGAAATTTCTTAACAGGAAATAAATACAGTCATATTGACAACCGCAATAGGAAATGCTATTATATTCTCACATCGTCTCGCGGGCTGGGTGGAGGCCATCGTTTCCCTGTGGTCTCCCTCCTGTAAGGAATGGGGCGAGCAAAATGCCGGAGTGCATCACCGGCGGCATATTTGTACGCAACAGACGAGTGCAGAGCGCGATCCTTCTGTACAGGACAGCGACAGAGCGCATCGTCGGACATGAGGGCGATTTCGGAATCAGTACCGGGTGTATAGCCCGGATGAGATTCCCATGCCACGAGAGGAGAAGCAATAGATGAAGCATGAAGACACAATTGAAGAGAAGGTGCCTCCGGAGGGGCTGGACGCAGTTGAAAAGGAGCTGATAGAGCAGGATCAGGCAAAGACGTACTCAGTACAGTTGAAGGAGCTGGAAGAACCCATTCAGGAGGATTGCTCCAGCGATGCTATTCCGTATCAGACTACGGATATGGAAGGCAAGAAAAAGGTCCTTGTTCCGGAGCTTATCTCTATGACCAAGGTATTCTTTGACAACTACAGGCTGCCGCTGTATTCGTATCTGAACCGCTGCCTACGCAACGGTACTCTTGCCGGGCTGGTCGGCAGCAGGATCCTGAATGACCGCATCCGGGGAGATGTCTGTAATTTCCCACAGGTGACCTATTGGAGGATCGACAGAGAGAATTTCTACGCGGATGTTGAAGTGGAACTGAAGCTGACAACCTCAATGGGGACACAGGTCTGGAAAGGGTTTCTCGTATGCTGGTGTTCCTTTGAGAACAAATTCACCTGCAGCATCGAGGAACTCACAGATGAACTTGACCGGAAGGGCGATGGCTACGATCAGCTGAGTAAGTACCTTGTGCCGTACAGCACAAACAAGCGCATGGATCAGATTGCCGAAGAGCTGTGGAGGAGGTATCTCCCGGAGGCGCTTACTGATCCGAGCAAACGAGTGGCAGCGGAACTGGCCGAGAGGATGGGGCTGACCATAGAGTATCATCCCATTTATGAGCATAGGCGGATGGTGGACAGCGTTGTTTTCTTCAAGAAAGACCGTCTGGATATCGGGGAAGACCGTGTAGAGAAAGGACCGGACGGCAAGGAGAAGCGGATCAAGGCGGATTCCTCCAGGGAAGTCGTGATCCCGGCCAACACCATCGTAGTCAATACTAATCGCATCAACAGGGACTATTCCTCGTTCAATATTTTCCATGAATGCATCCACTTCGAGGAGCATTACTTGTTCTTCCGGCTCCAGGAGATGGACAGCAACGACCTGCGCCAGGTCAAGACGAAGGAGATCGTCATCGACAAGGATGAGGTGGTAAAGGATGCCATCTATTTCATGGAGAAGCAGGCCAACCGTGGCGCTTATGGACTTATGATGCCGGAGGCACACACGAGGGAGTTGATCCGGACTGAGTGTCAGAATGCCGAGAACTATCGCCATGCCGGGGAGAAGTTCGAGCTTGCCGGAATTGCAATGGGCAAGACCCTGCACCTGCCGCATTTCCGGATCCGGGCGAGGATGGTACAGCTTGGCAACGTCGCAGCGAAGGGCGCTTTGAACTATATCAAAAAGGAGAAGATCGAGCCGTTCGCATTTGACCTGGATTCCTGGCGGGAGGAGCAACATACTTTTGTCATTGAAGAGTCCACTGTGAATGCGCTGCGGCGGAGCAATCCCGATTTCGAGCAGATCATGGGGAGCGGGCGCTACGTCTACGCAGACGGCCATGTAATCCTGAATGACCCGAAATATGTCCAGCGCGGGAAAGAGGATAAGTTTGTTCTTACCGATGAGGCGCTGAAGCATGTCGATGATTGCTGTCTCCGTTTTGTGCGGCTTTACGTCCAGCAGAATGTTGGCCGCTACGTCTACGGCAGGCTTTACTACGATTCCGACCTGCAGAAGCGAACGGAATTCTATCTTAGCGACTATATCAACCAGAAGCAAATGAGTCTGCCGGATGCAAAATACCACTATAAGAAGGAGTTCCCGGAGACCTTCAAGGAAGCCTTCGAGGATCTGATGCGAAAGAACGGAGAGACACAGGAGACGATGGCGGACAAGCTGGGCACTACGTCAAAGAGCCTTCGTGATTGGCTGAACGATCCGGAGCATAAGATCACACTGGATTTTGTGATCATCGTATCGCTCATATGGAAGCTGCCTGACTGGATCACCAAGCTGCTGATCGAGAGCGCCGGGAAACAAATAAACGAGCGGAATCCCAGACACCGGGATCTGGACTATATCATCGATATCATGTGGGATCAGGGTGTAGAGGAAGCCAACAAGTATCTTTCAAGCCATGGACATGAGATATTGAGAGTAAGATAAAGAAGAGAATAGCGGCCGATCATCTGTTAATTCAGGTGGTCGGTCTTTTTTTTATGCCCTTTTCCGGAAAAATTTCATTTGTTAGCGGCGGCTAATGGGAAGAAAATCTTCCGGATTTTTATCGTTTGGGAAGGTAGATTGGAAGCGGAAACCAATCGGATGTTGCTGATAAAGGCAGATTTAGAATTGGATAGGATGGAGAATTCGCCAAAATGGTGATTACAGGTGGTGTTTTGTAGCAAATAGCGTCAAAAATGACCGGAAGTTTTTCTCCCTGTAAGGGAAGAAATCCGGAAGGTATTATAGACACAGTTCAAGGGAACAGCCCTGATCGGGGGAGCCTGAGAACAGAAAAATAATATCTGAAGCCGGATGCATACGGCAGTAGATGTTCAACGATCAATCCAGCTTGGCAGCTTGTACAGCCAGTACAGGAAGCCAGCCAGGAAGGATCGTAAGGACACCTCTCTGTCGTTGCGTCCGGCTTTCTTTGTCTGTCGCTGTGTACAGGTAATGGTGATCCAGAGATGTCTTCTGCCTGATGCGTCCGCAGAAAGGACGCAAAAATGAACAACACCATCACCACCAATGCAACTATCACCGAAAACACGACCCTGGGCGAGTTGATCACTATCCTGGGTGACGTTACCAAGGCAGCGAAGACACCGACATCAAGGAAGCTCCGGGAAGAAGCCGGAGAGCCGATTGCATCTTCTCCCGATCCGTTGGGATACGGAGATGGCATTCTGGTCTACTCGAACGGCTACGCGGTTTACGACAACGGCTCCGGCCGCACGGTCGTGTGGATCCCCTCCTGCGTTTCCTTCACCTACTACTTCGACAAGATGAAGGAGAGCGAGAAGGGCGGAGAAATCAAGGAACATATCGATCTGCCGGAGGGCTTCCTGGAGTCCCAGCCGTGGGTGCTTGCGCTGACGCTGATCGGGGATCACAGGGTGGAGCAGAACAGCATGAACCGGCGCAAGGGCGGGCGCAAGGGCACCAAGGACTATAACGCTGACGACAACGGCGACAAGGACGGCGATGCCGAGGATGCTGTGGAAGACTCCTACGAGAACGAGTACAACTGGCGGGAAGATCGTATCGGCGAAGATCCGGAGACCATCTACATCCGTAAGGAGACCCGCCGGGAGATGCTGGAGAGCATGACCGAGAAGCAGCGCGAGGTGTTCATCCTCTATTACCACTATGGGTACAAGCAGCAGGAGATTGCGGATATGCTGGATGTTTCCCAGAGAGCCGTGGCATACCGACTTGATGGAGCTGTGGAACACGTCAGAAAAAAATATCAGGCATTTTGAAGTTAATACTTCTAAAACACCTTCTCTGCGGACAGTATATGAGAGGACTTGTTAATCCTCCATAATCTGACATACGGACGGCTGCGGCTCACATGGGCTGTGGCCGTTCGACGTTAATCGGGAAAGACCCGAAGAAAGGAACTGTACATGAAGAAAGTCCACATTCAGAAACACAGGAAGGTGTTCATCTGCTCGCCGTTCAGGCCCAGGGGCGTTACGGCAAGGCAGAAGGCAGAAGACCTTCGCCACAACAGGCAGCTTGCGCGGCTTGCCTGCGGGTACGCCGTCAGCCGTGGCTACATGCCTCTGGCTCCTCATCTGTTCTTCCCGGAATTTTTGTCCGAGGATATGCCGGAGGAGCGTGAGAGGGGCATCCAGTTCGGCCTTGATTGGCTGTCCGGCTGTGATGAGATCTGGGTCATCGGAAACAGGATCACCGAAGGTATGAAGCGGGAAATCGCCGTGGCAGAGGAACTGGGGATCCCGGTTAGCCGCCACATTCCCTGCATGCCGATGGAAGGGCACATGCTGGATGAGTTCTTCGGATGGAGGACTCCCCATCAGGATCCCGGCTACGAGGAAGATGTCTGGAATCCGGATGAAGATGACGAAGAGGAGGGGCTGATCTATGACGGAGACTAATGCGACATTTGCCAATGAGGAAGTAAAGAAAGAAGTCACGGTCAGGTGGAGCAAGATGACCGATGGCATCGGCCTGGTCTTTGCCGGGGTGATGTCGATGCTGGAGGCGCTGGACGCTGGCACAGCGAGGGACATCCTGCAGCATGTCAATCAGACCGAGGCTGATAAGAAGGAAGGTGAAGACGATGCTGCGGAAGAGACCGGAGCCGGAACTGTGGATGATGCTGGTGTCGCTGGCGATGCTGCTGTGGCTGATCCGGCTGGTGATGTAGAGGCAGAGAAGTCCGCTCCGAAGGATGAACTCTCTCCGACCGTCACACAGGATGACATCACGAAGATCATCGTCCAGAAGCTCAAGAAGGACCGTACCAACAACGAGAAGATTGGTGCGATCCTTAAGACCTACGGTGTGGCGAAGGTGAGCGAGCTGCCCGCTGAAAAGTATGAGGCATTCCTGACTGACCTCTCACAGCTTTGATCGGGAGGCCTGCCTATGCCGGATGTACATGCGCTGTTAAGCGCATCCAGTTCAAAGCAGTGGCTTCACTGCCCGCCTTCGGTCAGGCTGCAGGAGGGCTTTCCCAATGAAAGTTCCATCTATGCCGCCGAGGGCACGTTCGCACATGAAGTCTGCGAATATAAGGTCAGGAAGTATCTGCACGAGAGAGTGAAGCGTCCTCAATCTGAGGAGTTTTACACGGAGGAGATCGATGCGATCACCGATGTGTATGCGGAGTTCGTCATTACCATCATCGAGGAGATGAAGCGTAATGGAAGCGAACCCCTGGTTTTAGTGGAGGAGCGGGTGGACTACAGCCACATCGCTCCTTCCGGTTTTGGTACGGCTGACATGCTGATTGTCGGGAAGGATGATCAGGGAAAGGGGCTGCTCCATGTCTGTGATTTCAAGACTGGGCAGGGCGTGTTTGTGGACGCAGACCACAATAGCCAGATGATGCTATACGCACTCGGAGGCTTGGCCGCTTACGGCTATATTTATGAGATCGAGACTGTCCGTATGAGCATCATCCAGCCACGCCTTGAGAACATCAGCACCTTCGAATGCAGCCGGAAAGAGCTGGAGGAATGGGGCGAGAGCATCATACCGATAGCGAAGATGGCCTATGAAGGAAAGGGAGAACAGCATCCGGGAGACTGGTGCCGGTTCTGCCGAGCCAAGCCTGTATGCCGCGCCTGCGCGGATGAAGCACTGGCGCTTTGCCGAGAAGAATTTTTGGATCTCGACGCAGGCGCGTTTACAGACGATACAGAGGAAACGGATATGACGGCTCCCTACAATCCCGACACAGGCACAGCGGTTTTCAAACAGCCGGGACTGATCCCGCTTAATGAGCTGGCAGGGATACTGCCGACGCTGAACAGGATCAGTTCCTGGATCGAATCAGTCTTTGCATTCGTATCAGCAGAGGCAATCAACCATGGCGTCCCGATCCCCGGTTATAAGGTGGTCGAAGGACGGAGCAAGAGGGTTTTCACAGACACGAAGGCTGTGGTGGACACAGCGGTGGCAAACGGCTACACCGACCTCTACAAACGGCAGCTCATCACTCTGACTGAGTTTGAAAAAATGATGGGTAAGAAGCGGTTTGCAGAGCTGCTCGGTGAGTATGTCGCCAAGCCGCCCGGCAAACTGACGCTTGTCCCGGAGGCTGATCCGAGACCGCCTGTTGACCTGAACAGTAATCCCGATCAGGAATTCGCAGTCCTGACTGATGGGGAATGACACATAGGGCTGCGAGATATCGTGTAATTCTGCGCTGGTGGATCCGGCGCTATTTTTATGGAGGTAAAAAAGCATATGGCAAATAAGACTACATCCCCTACCAAGGTGGTCATCCCCTGCCGCATCAGCTTCGCTAACATCTGGGAACCGAAGAGCATCAACGGCGGCGAGGAGAAGTATTCGGTGTCCTGTCTGATCCCCAAGGAAGACAAGGCTACGCTGACCAAGATCCACAAGGCTGTCGAAACTGCCAAGGAGGACGCCAAGGGCAAGAAGTGGGGCGGCAAGATTCCGCCTAATCTGAAACTGCCTCTGCGCGATGGCGACATCGACCGCCCGGAGGACGAGAACTACGCAGGGCACATGTTCCTGAACGCCACATCGAAGGACGCTCCGCAGATCGTTGACCGCAAGGTTCAGCCGATCCTGGATCCTATGGAATGCGGTTCCGGCGATTACTGCAATGTGTCCGTCAACTTCTACGGCTTCGCTGCATCCGGCAACAAGGGCGTGGCGGCCGGACTGGGTAACATCCAGAAGGTGAAGGACGGCGAGCGCCTTGCTGGTAAGGCATCCGCTGCTTCCGATTTCGATGAGATCGAAGGCGAGGATGACGGCACTGATGTGTTCGGTGATGACGTTCCCGATTATCTGAAATAAGACAACGAAAGTACCTCGCTTTCAGCAGATGGGAGAGGGTTTCGGCTCTCTCCTGTCTGCGCTTTACAAGAGTCCCCAGGGATTACCGATGTTGTTTTCTTTGGAGGCTCTTTTAAGGCGCAGATGATGATAACACACAGAGAGGATGGTGATCTTTTGAATGAGAAAAGGCGTGTACTTAGCATCGACCTGGAAACGTACTCAGATGTAGACCTCGCACAGTGCGGGGTGTATCGCTACGTCGAGGGAGACTTTCATATCCTGCTTTTCGCATATGCCTTTGATGATGAGGATGCCCATGTGGTGGATCTGGCCTGTGGCGAGGAACTGCCGCAGGATGTCCGGGATGCTGTATTCGACCCGACCATCATCAAGGCTGCCTGGAATGCGCAGTTCGAGCGCACCTGTCTCAGTCAATTCTTCGGTACCCGGTTATCCCCCGATTCATGGCAATGCTCCATGGTGTGGGCGGCAAGTCTGTCACTCCCGCTGAAGCTGAAAACGGCAGCGGAGGTGCTGAAGACCGGGGAGCAGAAGGACGATGCCGGCGAGCGGTTGATCAAGTATTTCTCCGTCCCCTGCAGGCCGACCAAGAGCAACGGCGGCAGGACAAGGAATCTGCCGGAGCACGCACCGGAGGACTGGGAACGGTTCAAATCCTACTGCAAGCAGGATGTAAGAACAGAGCGGGATATCCGGCGCAAGCTGGAGACACTTCCGCTGAAGGATTCCGAGTGGGATTTCTACCATATGGATCAGCGCATCAATGACCGCGGCGTCCTGATTGACAAGGTTCTCGTCGAGCAGGCTATCACCTGCGACCTGATGCTGTCGGAGGAGATGAGTCGGAAAGCATACGAGCTGACTGGCTTAGAGAATCCCAATTCGGTCTCACAATTGAAAGGCTGGCTGGAGGAGCGGGGCATAGCCATCGATTCCCTCGGTAAGAAGGATGTGGCCGCCATGATCAAAGAGATCGACAAAAACGGTCTGGATCAGGAAGCCCTGGATATGCTGAAACTCAGATTACAGATGGCAAAGTCATCTGTCAAGAAGTATCAGGCAGCGGACAGATACATCTGTGCTGATGGACGGGCACATGGACTGTTCCAGTTCAGCGGTGCAAACCGCACACAGCGGTGGGCAGGGCGCGGGATCCAGTTGCAGAATCTCCCGCAGAACCACATCTCCACACTCGATGAGGCGCGGAATCTTGTGAAGATGGGATGCTTCGACATGGTGGAGAGCATCTACGGAAACACACCCGACATCTTGTCACAGCTGATCCGCACGATGCTGATCGCAAAACCCGGACACATCTTTACGATTGCCGACTTCAGTGCCATCGAAGCGAGGGTGCTGGCATGGCTTGCCGGGGAGACCTGGCGCCTGGATGCTTTCAAGCGTGGCGAGGACATTTACTGTGCCTCCGCGTCGCAGATGTTCGGTGTGCCTGTCGTGAAGCACGGCATCAACGGAGAACTGCGGCAGAAGGGAAAGGTCGCCGAGCTCGCCTGTGGTTACGGCGGGGCGGCTGGTGCGTTAATCAGCATGGGCGCTCTGGACATGGGACTGAAGGAGTCTGAGCTTCCTGACATCATAGAATCCTGGCGGGCGGCCAATCCGAAGATCGTGCAGTTCTGGTGGGACGTAGAGCGGGCAGCAGTGGAAACGATAAAAGACCACGCTGACAGACAGGTCGGCAGGGTCAGCTTCCAGTTTTACGCGAACACGCTCTGGATCGTGCTTCCCTCCGGGAGAAAACTCGCTTACATCAAACCGAGGCTTCAGCCTAACCGGTTCGGGCGCATGGCGGTCACCTACGAGGGACTTAACGCAGCGAATAAGTGGGCGCGAGGGGAAACCTACAGCGGTAAGCTCGTGGAGAATATTACACAGGCCACGGCGCGGGATCTCCTGGCAGAAGCCATGTGGCGCATGGAGCAGGTCGGGCTTGCTATCGTCGGGCATGTCCACGATGAAGTGATATTGGAAGTTCCTATCGACTCCATCACCGTGGACGAGGTCTGCTCCATCATGAACAGGAATCCTGCATGGGCAGACGGTTTACCGCTCTCCAGTGCAGGGTATACAGGTACCCATTATTTCAAGGATTAACACATTAGCCGGGGTCAGAAATGGCTCCGGTTACATATTTTCAATCACAGAAACGGAGGACATACACAATGAAACAGGGCAGAACTTTACCTGCAGTACTTACCGAACTTCAGCGGCAGAACGCAGCGAAACAGGACTTCATTGGTCCGGCGCAGTCATTCAAACTTGAGCCGGACGGCAGCACCTTTGGGATCACCCATTTTAACACGGGAGAGCAAGAGGTCTTCGGCACCACGGATCTGTTCCACAGGCAGGTCGGCTCGGCGCTGAATATCCCGGCGAAGTATTATGACATGATGCGCCTGCAGAAACCGGAGCTTCTGGCGGAGAATGTTAATGCTTGGTTTGGAGACCGCGATCAGTCCTATATGATCCGCTCTATGGACTACGGCAATGGCAGAGTTGCCCGTGCGCTGCTTTCTGACCGCTACCGACGCATTGACAATCTGGAAGTTGCCGCAGCGGTGCTTCCACTTTTCGCGGGGCGCGAGGAGATGGAAGTGGTCAGCTGCGAAGTGACCGAGAATAAGCTGCACATCAAAGTGGTCAATCACAAACTGGAGATGGCAGTTGTTCCCGGTGACTATGTGCAGGCCGGCGTTGTGATTAGCAATTCCGAGGTCGGGCTTGGAGCCGTTTCCGTTCAGCCTCTGGTATATCGTCTGGTCTGCACCAACGGCATGGTAGTGAATGACTTCGGGGAGCGCCGTGCCCATGTTGGCAGAGCGGCAAAGGCTCTGGAGGACAGCTTCAATATCTATTCCGATGAAACGATGGAAGCAGAGGACAAGGCTTTCATGCTGAAGCTCCGCGATGCGACGATGGCGGCCATTGAGGAGGCTCGTTTCGCACAGATTGTCGGACGCCTGCAGGATGCTACGCATGCACGTATCATTGGGCGCGTCCAGGATGTCATCGAACTGACCGGCAAGACCTACGCTCTTAATCAGCCGGAGCAGGACAACATTCTGAACTATCTGATCCAGGGTGGAGAACTTTCCCTCTACGGTCTTTCCAATGCCATCACACGTGCCAGCCAGGATGTAGAGTCCTACGACCGGGCTACTGCGTTGGAGGGCATCGGCTGGCAGGTGGCTACCATGCCGGAAGCGCAGTGGAAGGAGATCAATGCATGAGCGATATAGAGAGCTACCCAGAATACTGGGAGAGCGTGACGTATGAGAGGGAACCTTGCTGTCATAACTGCCGATATTTCCGAAACCATCAATGCACGATAGCAGATGATTATTATGATCTCGCTTACGATGGCAGGGACTTCTGTGACAATTGGGAAGAGAGATACGGAGGTCCCAGACGATGAGAGAATACGTCGTAGAGAATGAATTTGTCAAGGCCGTCCGGAAAGCGGGCGGAGTTGCCTACAAGCTGACCAGCCAGACCACAAACGGTCTTCCTGATCGGCTTGTTTTATTCTTCCCTGCCAAGACTGTGTTCGTAGAACTGAAAGCGCCGGGAAAGATGCTGCGTCCGCTTCAGAGAAAGAGAAGATACCAGCTCATGAAGCTGGGATTTCCGGTTCTCTGCATTGACAGGCTGAGCCAGATCAAGCCGTGCATTCAGGCGATCCTTTCATGGACTCCCGGCGAGTCGTTCCCGGAAGGCATCGGCGCAGAAGTGCCAGAGCTGGAGATAGCTACGTTGCCGTCCGATCAGGGAAGCCTGGATGACCTTGACGATTATGGAGATACCTTTGAACCCGAAGACCCGTCCGAGCTGGCGGGCTTTTATGCTTTGGACGATCCATCAGATACAGACGAGTAGTCCGGAAGGGAGTACATGATGAACACAGGAGTACAGGAAAGAGCGAGGAGCATGATTTTGTTTCCGCCTTTTTATCCCCGCTGCCGCCACTGCGTGATCCGGAACGGGATACCGTACTGCGGTCTGTTCCACGATATGTCACAGTGCAGTCGTAACTGCCCGTATGCGGAGGTTGCGCCGATCCGTCTGCCGGGAAGAACGAGGGTATCCTTCGGGATTCTCGGATGCTGATGGAGGCAAGGATGAAACGAAAGAAGACAGGGGGTGATGCCATATGAAGTTCGTGCCACATGAATACCAGCAGTACTGTGTGGAGTATATCAAAACCCATCCGGTATCTGCGCTTTTCCTTGACATGGGCTTAGGTTAGGAAAGACAGTAACGACCCTGACCGCCCTCCGGGATCTGATGCTGGACAGTATGTCCGTTTCAAAAGTCCTGGTGATAGCACCTCTCCGGGTCGCGCGGGATACATGGCCTGCCGAGGTCGAGAAGTGGGATCATCTGCATGATCTGGATGTCTCGGTCATCGTCGGCAACGTGAAGGAGCGGACGGCGGCGCTGAACCACGGAGCCATGATCTATGTGATCAACCGCGAGAACGTCAAATGGCTGGTGGAGTACTACGAGAAGAACGGGCTGCGATGGGATTTTGACTGCGTGGTCATCGACGAATTGTCATCCTTCAAAAACCACCAGGCGCAGCGATTTAAGTGGCTGAGGAAGATTAGGCCGTTCGTCAAACGTTGGGTCGGTTTGACCGGCACGCCGACGAGCAACGGGCTGATGGATCTCTGGGCGGAGATCGGCATCCTGGACGGCGGCGAGCGGCTCGGCCGTTTCATCGGCAGATACCGTGATGCTTATTTTAAAGCCGGAGCCATGAATCCGCAGACCGGCGTGGTCTTCAGCTACATTCCTCGTCTCGGAGCGGAAGAAAAGATCTATGAGCGCATCAGCGACATTACGATTTCCATGAAGGCACTGGATTATCTGGATATGCCGGAGTGTGTCTATGTACGGCATGAGGTGGAGATGTCTAAGCCGGAGCGGAAGCTCTACGACCAGCTGAAGCAGGATCTTATCATCCCGCTGGAGGATGGGGACATCGATGCCAGGAATGCCGCCGCGCTGTCGAACAAGCTCCTGCAGATGAGCAACGGCGCTGTGTATGACGAGTACGGAGAAACCAGAACCATCCACAGCAGGAAGTTAGACTGCCTGGATGATCTGATCGAAGCGGCGAACGGTCAGCCCGTGCTGATCGCCTACTGGTTCAAGCATGACCGCCAGCGTATTCTGGAGCATTTGATTGAAGCTGGGTACGATCCCAGAGATATCCGGGAGAGCGAGGATATCAGAGATTGGAATGCCGGGAATATACCTGTCGCCCTGATCCATCCGGCAGGAGCTGGACACGGACTTAATATTCAGGAAGGCGGGCACATCCTGATCTGGTTTGGGCTCACATGGAGCCTAGAACTATATCAGCAGACAAATGCCCGGCTCTGGCGGCAGGGACAGAGCAGCACCGTCACGATCCATCATATCGTGACGAAAGATACGGTGGACGAGGACGTGCTTGCTGCGCTGGAAGCCAAGGACGTGACGCAGGAAAAACTGATCGCCGCAGTGAAGGCGAGATTGAACTGACGCAGGCTGGGATACACCCGGCCTTTACATATTTTGATCGGAGGTGAAGAACAACTTGGGGCGCAAGAATAAACGAAAGAGAACAGAATACCGTTCACGGCTCGGATTCAATCCGTGGAAGTATATATCTCCAATGCCGGCTAACACGGAACCGAGAAGATACCGGAACACAAACCGCACACCGCAGCGCGGGGATATCTGGTTTGCGGACCTTGAACCGCACGCCGGAACTTCTGTGCAAGGCGGCTGTCGTCCGGTGCTGATCGTGTCGAATGATGTCGGCAACACCTATGCGGAGACGCTGAACGTTCTGCCGATGACGAGGCAGCTGAAGAAGCTGGATCTGCCGTGCCACACGGAACTGAACCCGGACGCCATCTCGGACAAGCATCAGGCGATGGATAACTCTATGATCCTGGCGGAGCAGATCACCACAATCAGCAAGGATCAGCTTCGCAACTATGTGGGCAGGATCGATGAGAAGAATCTGATCGCGGACGTCGATCACGCTGTTTCCGTCCAGCTTGGCTTGATTCCTCTGACACAGCACAACGATGAAAGGAGCGCAGCGAAATGAGCGCAAAAGTGAACTTTGTAAACATTCCGCAGGAGCTGAAGAATAATGCTTCCTTCTGCGTGTGGAAGCTGGAAAAGCGCAAAGGGAAACCGACCAAGGTTCCCTATAATCCGAGGACAGGACAGCTGGCGAAGACCAATGACGCCTCCACCTTCTCTGACTTCGGAACCGCCATGAAAGCGTATGCGATGGGCGGCTGGGACGGCATCGGTTATCGTGTATCCGAAGGCATCGGCGCTATCGATATCGACCACTGCATCCGTGAGGACGGCAGTCTTAATGATGTTGCGGCGAGCATCCTGGCATTCCTGCCTGATGCATACTTTGAGAAATCACCGTCCGGTACCGGTCTGAGAGGTTTCTTCCGCCTTTCTCCCGACTTTGCCTACGACAAGACCGTCTACTACATCAATAATCGGCAGCATGGACTGGAAGTCTATCTGCCCGGTACGACCAACCGCTTTGTGACCGTGACCGGGGATGTGTTCCGTGCAGGCTCCGTCTCCCGCAATGACGAGGCGCTTCAGAATGTCCTGGATACCTTCATGAAGCGGAAGAGCAAGACCGGCACAGGATTCAAGGGAACGCCCATCTCGTATTTCTCGGATGAGCAGGTCATCGAACGCGCATCCAAGTCCAAGACCGGTGAGAAGTTCCAGACCCTCTACGAGGGCAACTGGAGCGACTATTTCGATTCCCAGTCTGATGCGGACATGGCTCTGGTCTCGATGCTCACATTCTGGTGCGGCTGCGTGGAAGAGCAGATCGACCGCATCTTCCGCTCGTCCGGGCTGATGCGTGACAAGTGGGACCGGCAGACCGGCGATGCGACCTATGGGCAGATCACCATACGGAATGCAGTGTCATCATGCAGCGAAATATACCGTCCGGTGAAGCTGGCGGAGGACGGCAGCGCCGAGGATGATTTCACCGACCTGGACATCAATACGATCCAGGAGGAGCGTGATCGCAGGGAGCGCGAAGGCTACAGTTTCACTCCGGATTACCGCTGTCTGGAAACCACAATCGAGGCGCTGTCCCCGCACACGAATCCCCGCTACGAATCCTTTCAGATCGGGAACAGCAGGATGTTCGTGGACTTCTACAGGCGCATCATTCTGGTGAACGACACCCGCGGATGCTGGTATATCTACGACGGCAGGGTGTGGAGGCCGGATAACCACAATCTGCGCGTTTCCGAGATGGCGAAGGACTTCCATGATCAGCTGCTCATGTTCGCCAATACCATCACATCGGAGGACACCAGAAACCGCTTCCTTAAGCGCGTCGACCTTCTGGATCAGAAGAAGTTCCGGGACATCATGATCAAGGATGCAGGGAATGACACGGATATCGCTGTCATGATGTCTGCCTTTGATCGTGACAAATTCCTCTTCAACTGCCACAACGGAACCATCGACCTGCGTACACTGGAATTCCGTCCGCACAGCCCGTCCGACTATCTGACGAAGGTGACAGAGGTGGACTACGATCCGTCTGCGACCTGTCCGCGCTGGGACAGCTTCATGGACGAGGTGTTCGAGGGCGACAAGGAGCGCATCAAATACCTGCAGAAGGCTATCGGCTATGCGATGAGCGGGGATACGAGATTGGAGTGCATGTTCATCCTGTACGGACCGACGAGCAGAAACGGCAAGGGGACCACGATGGAAACGGTGCTGCGCATCCTGGGAGAGTACGGGAGAACCGCCAAGCCGGATATGCTGAGCAAAAAGGCGTTTGCGGATTCCAGTGGTCCGTCCGAGGATGTGGCGAGACTGAACGGCGCCAGGATGGTGAATGTATCCGAGCCGGAGAAATCCATGGTGATCGATGCCTCTCTGACCAAGCAGATGACCGGCAACAACACATTAACCGCCCGCTATCTCCGGGAGAACAGCTTCGAGTTCAAGCCGCAGTTTAAGCTGTTCATTGATACCAACCATCTGCCGCAGATCAGCGACATGACGCTGTTTGAGTCCGACCGTATCCGTATCATCCCGTTCAACCGGCACTTCAAAGCAGAAGAGCGGGACATCGATCTGAAGCTGTTCTTTGCGCAGCCAGAGAACCTGTCCGGCATCCTCAACTGGTGTCTTGAAGGCTTCCGTCTCTATCAGGAGGAAGGACTGAAGATGCCCGGCTCTGTGGAGAATGCGACCATTGAGTACCGGAAGCTGTCCGACCGCCTCATGATGTTTACGGCGCAGTGCATCAAGAAGGAGGTCGGACAGGAGCTCCGCGCCCAGGCGGTCTACACCCGCTACAAGGAGTGGTGCGCCGACAACGGCTACAAGTATGAAAACGCCTCAAACTTCCGCAAGAAGATGGAAACGGCAGGCTTTGTCTACCAGCGCCGCCGTCCGTGGAACGAGAAGGACGCAGGGCAGACGACCATGGTCAATGACGTGGCGTGGGTTGTCGGGGAAGATCCCGATGAAGGGCTCGTGCCGCTGGACTGAAGGTAGTTGTGGGGATGTTGTAGCAGAAGTAGCAAGTATTTTAGGTTACTAATATATATGTATTTTACTAATAAAAAATAAATAAAAATATATATAGGGGTAACCTGAAAAAGCTGCTACATCTGCTACAGAAGACGATCAGGGAAGGGAGAAAAAGCCATTTTGACAGTCATCTTAATCGCTCTGTGCCTTGTGTTCATCGGAACGCTCGGCATGGGGTTTCTTTTTGTGTCCATCGTCTGGACGCACAGACCGGATCTCTCGGTGTTCGACATACTGAGAGAGTCGGTACAGGAAATCAAGAACTATCTGAGAGCCGGAAAGAACCGGCAGAAAGGGAAAAGCATATGAGCAGAATTATCACCTGTGAGCAGGTATCGAATGGGCATCCGGACAAAATCTGCGACCAGATCGCGGATGCGATTGTGACCGACTGCCTTCAGCACGACAAGAACAGCCGTGTGGCGATTGAGGTCCTGATCAAGGACAACCACATCATCATCGCGGGCGAACTGACCAGCAAGCACAAGCCGGATTATATGGCTCTTGTGATGGAAGTTCTCGACAGAATAGGGTTGGACAAGATGAGTTACAGCGGAGAAGTCACCGTTATTGATCAGGATGGGAAAGAAAGGTCGGTGGAGGCAGCGGCAGCAATCTATCCCACAATTCTGGTAAAAGAGCAGAGCCCGGATATCGCAATGGGAGTCGATAAAGGCGGAGCGGGAGACCAGGGCATGATGATGGGGTATGCGACGAATGAAACGGCGGAGCTTCTGCCGATTCCGTTCGTGGTGGCGACCAGATTCCTGGAAATCCTCAAATCCCATCCGAGCCGTATGTTCCGTGCCGATGCAAAAGCCCAGGTCAGCTTCGACTACGATAGTGGGAAGATTACGACCTTCCTCTGCTCGGTTCAGCACAGTCCCGATGTGGATCCCGCGGATTTTCGCCATATCATCGAGGGAATCATGGTTCTGGCCGCCTGTGAGAATGGGCTGAACACGGACTTTGAAAAACTGGTCAATCCGACCGGCCGTTTCGTGATCGGCGGCAGTTTTGCCGATTGCGGCGTGACTGGAAGAAAATTGGCCTGCGATACCTACGGCGGAGTCGGCCATATTGGCGGAGGCGCGATGAGCGGCAAAGATCCGTCCAAGGTAGACCGTTCCGGCGCGTATATGGCGCGTAAAATCGCAGTGGATATTGTGAGAGCCGGATATGCGGATAAATGCGAAGTCCAGATCGCCTATGCCATCGGTGTGGCCGAGCCTGTGAGTGTCTATATTGAGACCTTCGGTACGGAGCATCAGGACAAGGCGTTTCTGGAAGCCTTTGTGCGCGAGAACTACGACCTGACGCCGAAGGGCATCATCCAGAGCCTCGGTCTGCTCGATGTGGATTATAACCGCATTTCCGCATACGGTCACTTCGGAAAAGCCGACCTTCCGTGGGAAAAATAATTAATTCGATTTTTTCTGAGGCATACTTCTAAAACAGCCTCTCAGCGGACAGTATATGAGGGGAGTTGTTATTCAGCCCAAACCTGGGAAAATGCAACTCCCCTCCCGATAGGAGAACACGATATGCCATCACGACCAAACACACCATGCCGGCATCCCGGCTGTGCGGCGCTTGTGCCATACGGCACGAAATACTGCGATGTCCACAAGCCGATGCACCCGGAGGAAGTGCGAAGCGCCGAATCCCGCGGCTACGGAAGGGCGTGGCAGAAAGCGAGGAAGCAGTACCTGGAAGCGCACCCGCTGTGCGTGGAGTGCATGAAGGAAGGCCGGTATGTCAAAGCCACCGATGTGGATCACATCGTGCCGCACCGTGGTGACCTGAAGCTGTTCTGGGACCGGAACAACTGGCAGGCACTCTGCCACCGTCACCACAGCATGAAGACCAGGGCGAATGACAATACACCGACATACCACTACTGAGAAAGGAACCGATACATGAACGAAAAGAAAGAGATCAAGACCGTGGGGCCCGGCTTCTTTGAGGCGCTGACCCTGCTGTTCATTGCATTGAAGCTGACCGGTGTCATCACATGGAGCTGGCTCTGGGTACTCAGTCCTCTGTGGCTGACCTTCAGCGTTGCAGTTCTGATTGCGGTCATCATTGTGACAGTAACAGCTATAACGAAATAAAATAGTGGCTATGTACCGATGAACCCTTTATGGTAGCCGTGGGAGAGAACCGGAAGCGGTGAAATGCTCCGGTCAAATATTCCCATAGGTTCTACATGGAAGGAGGTGTTTCATTGGATGACAAGCTGAAGGACAGAGTACTCGAATGGCTGTCGAGCGAGATGAAACGGAGCTTTGATAACGTCTGCGACAACGATCTGGAGATGCAGAAGGTACAACAAAGCGTGAACGATTCTTTTGATAAGCTCAAAGCCTCGGTGCCTGATCAAGAGGACACAAGACGTGAGCTGCTCCGCTACGTGGACAGCAGAGACGCTCTTGAGCAGGCAAGGGCAAGGCACGGTGTTGTGCTCGGCATAGCACTAATGCTTTTATTGTTCCAAGAGCTGGAGTATATCTGACAGACTGAAGGGGGCCCGGGGCCCTGGGTCACTTCTCTACAGTGAAGTCTCCCACAGACCGCCGCCCCCTGACGTGTTGAAAAACGCGAAATTGAAAGGCCCCCTACCCGGCAGGGTCCCCGGATGAGCCGAGTTTGGCAGCCGGCGTGACCTTCCAAAACGCTCGGAAACACTGATGAATCAAGGCTTTTTGAGCTTCCGGAGGGAATCCTGCCGCATCTTATCATGGGTGCATCATTTCGTTACAAATGCGCATGGAAATCCGCTGTTTTCAAGCCGGAAACTGGCGGTAAACCATGCGTTTTTTACATATTCCAAAGGTTACAGCCCCGTGTGGGCATTGAAGAAGCGGAGGCGCGAATGACTGAGGTACAGAAAGAACTGATCCGCGCCATGCGCCTGCAGGGAATCGGCTACCGGGCAATCGCCAGGAGCCTTCGCCTCCGGCTGAACAAGGTCGAGCTTTACTGCAAGACCCATGGCCTTGCCGGGGACGGCTGGCTTGTGAGGCTGAACTATCCCGTGTGGTGCGAGAACAACGACCGCTGCCCTGTGTGCGGAAAGAAGCTGGAGCAGAGCGGGCGCGGAAGGAAGAAGAAATTCTGCTCCGGGAAATGCCGGACCGCATGGTGCCGGATGAAACAGGCGGATGCTGAAGATGAGATGGGAGGGGTCGATGTTTGAAACTGTGATACTTGGAACCGTGTGCATTATGAGCGCAGCATTCTTTGTGGCGCTTCTCCACTTTGCGAGGAAGCGCGGTGAGGACTGCTGGCGTTACCCATATGACTGTCCTTACTGCTGTCACGCAGTAGAGTGCATTGACATCATAGCAGAGAAAAACAGGAAGGAGCGAGAACGTGCTGAGAAAAAAGAAAAGTGAACCGGCCATCTATCGGGACGGTATGGCTCAGACCAACGGAGACCCCATTGAGGACATACAGGAAGAAAGCTGGGGAGCGGGAAGCGATGCGGAGCTGGATATGACGAACATCAATCATCCTGCTCACTACACATTCGGATCCATAGAAGTGATCGACGCCATCGAGGGACTGCTCCTGCCGTACCACCTCGGCAATGCTCTGAAATATATCGCAAGAGCCGGTCGCAAGGATCCGGCGAAGACGGAGGAGGATCTCCGCAAGGCGATCTGGTACATCAACCGATACATCGAGTTTCTGGGAAAGCAGAAGAAGGGAGGCAGCGATGTGGATTAACATTCCGGATCAGAAAAAGGTCATAGCAAGGTACGGGGCTGATGCCCAGGCGATGATCCACATGGAAGAATGCGCTGAACTGATCCAGGCTGCCTCCAAGATGCGCAGGGCGGTAAACACTGAGAGCGATACCGACGCTGCGCGCTACAACCTCATCGAAGAGGCCGCCGACGTTCTCATCTGTATCCGTCAGATGCAGGAGATCTACGGGATCGGCGACCATGACATCCAGGTCATGGTGGACAGGAAATGCAGGAGACAGGAGGCACGGTTATGACGCTGACAGAGGGCTTTATCCGGGACGAGATATTCATCGACTTCGGCTCCGAGATCATGTACGGAGACGATCAGTGCTACATAGATTACCCCTGCCGGTTCCCGACCGTGGGCTTCCAGCTTATGGCGACAAACGGCCTGGTGCAGATTGCGGATCGTATTCGGAAGGACGCAGGCTTCAAGCCCATGCATCCGATGGACGAGTACACCGATGATACCTGTGACAACGAAGGCTGGTACGACTTCTACGTCGGCCTGAACGGTTTTGCCGACAACCACATGGACAGCTGCATCGAGTTCGTTGTGGTCAATGCGGACTCCGAAGATAACGAGGAACTGTACACTATCGACCTGACTGCCGAGGAGCAGAAGGCGGTATATGACCGGCTGGACGAGCAGTGCCGCAGGTACGAGGGAAAGTCCTGCGAGGATCTGCTTGCGGAAGCCGATAAGAGAATGCGGGAGGATCTGTGATGTTAGAGAGCATAATGCTTACTGCCGGGCTCAATCCCGACAGGACACCGTGCTACGGATACGTTAAAAACAAAAAGGGCTGCTATTCCGTTGTTACATTCAGTCTCAAGTATGGGGAAGCCTGGGAAGACAGCGATGGGAACCTCTGGATACCCAAAAGGATCCATCCGCTGGGCTGCTGGGAGGTCGATCCCTTTGAATACAAAGAGGACAGGCTCTACGATTTCTGGCTGGAGATGAACAACAAGCATGGGAATGTGATCAGCTTGGACATCTCGTTTATGCCTTCTGCCTGCTACTGGCCGATGGGCGAGCGAGTCCACCATATCGAGTTGGACGCAGAGGAGCACACTGCGCTGCTTGGGAAACTGGATGAGCATTGCAGGAAGTTCTACGGGAAGTCCTGCGCGGAGCTGCTTGCCGAGGCCAGAAAGCGCATGTGGCCGAAAGATGAGGAGGGTACGATTTGAAGATCATCAAGAGGGACGGACGCGAAGTTCCCTACGACTATGAAAAAATAAAGAGCGCCATCGAAGCCGCGAATGCGGAGGTGGCTGAGGAAGACCGGCTGTCAGATACGATGGTCGGTTTTATTGTTGGCAGGATCGAGAAAAGGATCGAGGCGGCAGGCCGCAGTGTCACGGTCGAAGAGATCCAGGACATGGTGATCGATGAACTGGATCAGACCGACGCTCACAGGCTTGCCCGGCACTATTCCGATTACCGTCTGCGCCATGAGCTTCTCAGGAAGCAGAACAGTACAGATGCCAAGATCCTGTCGCTTCTGCGCCATGACAATGAGCTGGCGAAGCAGGAGAACGCAAACAAGGATCCGATCCTGAACAGCACCATGAGGGACTACCTTGCCTCGGAGGTTTCCGAGGATATCTGCCGGAGATACATTTTCCCGGAGGATGTGATCCGTGCCCACGACGAGGGCATCATCCACATCCATGACATGGGCTATGTCTCCGGTCCGATTTCAAACTGTGAGCTGGTCAATCTGGAGGACATGCTTCAGAACGGCACCGTGATCACGGACACTCTGATCGAGAAGCCGCACAGCTTCTCCACGGCCTGCAACATCGCAACGCAAATCATCGCGCAGGTGGCATCGAACACATACGGAGGGCAGACGATTAGCCTGTCGCACCTGGCTCCTTTTGTGGATGTGTCCCGCCAGAAATATAAGCGGGAGATCCGGGAGGAGCTGGAGACGGTCGGCAGGGATTATTCGGAAGCCGAGGTCAGCCGCATGGCGGAGATGCGCGTAAAGAAAGAAGTGGAGCGGGGCGTCCAGACGATCCAGTATCAGATACAGACGCTGCTCACCACCAACGGGCAGACGCCTTTCGTCTCCGTGTTCATGTATCTGGACGAAGTACCCGCCGGGCAGACCAGGGATGACCTGGCACTGATCATCGCGGAAACGCTGAAGCAGAGACACGAGGGCATCAAGAACGAAGTCGGTGTGTGGGTGTCGCCGGCATTCCCGAAACTGATCTATGTCCTGGACGAGGACAATATGACCGAGGACGCTCCTTATTGGTATCTGACCGTTCTTGCTGCGGAATGCACAGCGAAGCGCATGGTGCCGGACTATATCAGCGCCAAGGTCATGAAGCAGCTGAAGAACGGGGATGTGTACACCTGCATGGGCTGTAGGGCGTTTCTAACGCCTTCGGTCGACCACAAATACTACGGCCGTTTCAATCAGGGAGCGGTGACCATCAACCTAGTGGATGCTGCGTGTTCCTCCGATGGCGACGAGGAGAAGTTCTGGAAGCTGATGGAGGAACGGACGGAGCTCTGCCACAAGGCGCTGCGCATCCGGCATGAGACCCTGCTGGGTACGCCTTCGGATGTGGCTCCGATCCTCTGGCAGTATGGCGCAATCAGCCGCCTTGCGAAGGGAGAGAAGATCGACCATCTGCTGTACAACAACTACTCGACCATAAGCCTCGGCTATGCTGGGCTTTCCGAGTGTGTGTACCGCATGAAGGGATGCAGCCATACGGATCCTGCCGGACATGGCTTCGGCATCGAGGTTATGAAGTTCCTGAATAAGAAAACGGCGCAGTGGCGGGAAGCGGAGAACATCAGCTACTCCCTCTATGGGACGCCAATGGAATCCACCACCTACAAATTCGCTCAATGCCTGCAGAGGCGTTTTGGAAAAATCGAACATGTGACGGATAAGAACTATATCACGAATTCCTATCACGTCCATGTGACAGAGCCGATTGACGCATTCGAGAAGCTGGGCTTTGAGGCAGAATTCCAGGCACTATCGCCCGGCGGTGCGATCTCTTATGTGGAGGTTCCGAACCTGCAGGGCAACATTCCTGCGGTGCTTTCGGTGATGCGGTTCATCTACAATAGCATCATGTATGCCGAACTGAACACGAAATCCGACTACTGCCAGGTATGCGGCTTTGACGGTGAGATCCGGATCGTGGAGGAGGACGGCAAGCTGATCTGGGAATGTCCGAACTGCGGTAACCGCGATCAGAAGCGCATGAACGTCTGCCGCCGCGTCTGCGGCTACCTGGGAACACAGTATTTCAACCAGGGCAGAACTGCTGAGATCGCCGACCGTGTGATGCATCTCTCTACCAGATGACGGGAGGTGTCTATGAACTACGGCGGCATCATCAAAAACGACATTGCAAAAAGGCCTAAACTAAAAAAAATTTTTGAGCGGATTTTGCCAAAAATCTACAAAACCCCTCATGTAAACTAAAAATTTCAAAATGGGAAAAAATAGAAAAAATCTACAAAACCCACCTCAAAGATTTGAAGTTCACCCTAAGAAAGG
>JAGAXP010000025.1 GCA_017940955.1 Oribacterium sp. | reverse complement strand
TATGGGCACCACGAATCAGGGGATGAAGATGAAAACACCCGGAGCATGGAGATGCACCTGTAATCAAGAAAACACAGGGAAGTTCTGTGTGAACTGTGGAAGTCCAAAACCTTCAGGAAAGTGGAAGTGTCCTAATTGCAACACTGAGAATGAAGGACGTTTCTGCGCCGGGTGCGGTGCGGCGAGACCGTAATAATATAAAACACACAGCCCGAAATACCTTTTTTGTGATGGTATTCCGGGCTTATTTTTAAATAACTTCGTCCTTATAATATGCTAACAATCCCTTTTTTTCTTCTCGATCCATAAAATCATTGAATTTAGCCACTGGCAAAGGGGGCACCAGTACTTCCCCCTGGAAGAAATCAACTCCCATGCCGGCCAGTGTCACCATATAGGAAGCATCCTCAAGGAAATTAGCCGTAATATAGGTGTCATTCTCCTGTCCATAATCTATAAGCATATTCACGATATATTTATTTGCCTTCATGCCTTTTAAGGAAAGCTCCTTTGTTATCTTCTGACCGAATGTTATGGAATTAAAGAAGCCTTCTCTTAGATAATCAAATGCTATCGAGCCGGCATCAAAGCCATCAACACCCACGATATATCCGCTATTTTTAAGGTTAAGCATACATTCCATATTCTCAGGTGTAGCTTTAACAGGTATATTATCATTCTGGGCGATCGTTATCCAAAGCCGGTTCCTGTCAATACCCGCCACACTCATTCTGCCGTTCAAATACTCACAAATATCAGGAGTTATGCTGCTGATCGACAGATTGATATCAAGTTTAACCTGCCCATGCCCGTTTCCTTTTAAGTACATCAACTCAGCAACAGCATTATCTATTATGATGTGGTCGATATCTTTAAGCATACCAATACGGTATGCAATATAGATGATTAGCGGCGGATATATTGTTGCTTTTGAATTGTCATCAGATGTTTGGCTCAATGGATTCCATCGTATCAACACCTCTGCTCCCACGAACTTTGAATCCCTGTTCATCTGTGGCTGGTATTCGAAAAATAAATCACCGTATTGTTTCGGTATGTTCCGGTTCAGAACACGGCGCATAATATCACTTAATGTGTCCAACGTCCTCAATAGAGATGCTGATAGCAAAGATTCATCAAATACACGTCCTTCCGCTTCGCATTTCTTGTAAACCTTCTCCAGCTTTTCTACTTCCCTGAAAAAGACATACACGTCATATTCATCCATCAACTTTACAAATGGTATAAGTATGAGGGTATCTATAAACACTGCGAACATTGCAATTACTGACATGGCTACTGAACCGGTCATTACAAAGGCATATATTGGGAAAGGCGATATAACTTGTGGTGTCATCGTTGCAACGGGCGCGATTCCCATTTTGTGAGCAATTATGAATATTTCAAGGTTAAGAATAGGAAGAAATATCATCGGAAGTAAAAATATCGGATTAAATATAATGGGTATTCCATAAAGGATTACATGCGGGAAGTTTGATATTATAAACGGCGCCGAAATTTTTGCAACCCATCGTCTTCTGTAGGAATTGGAAATCAATATTACCGCAAAAAACAGCGGAATAGCCAGACCATACCCGCCCATACCCCTGCAGAGCTGCAGCAATGGTTCCGTTATGAATTCATTTTCATGTAAATAAAAGAATCGATTATTTACATAGGTTGTCATATGCCTCACATCCAGACCTATGAATGTAAATAAAGCATTTTCCAAAAAATAAATCACCGCCATTACATGTCTTCCAAACGGTAAAAAATCATATCCGGAAGAGCATATATTCTGGATTATCTGAGAAGGCGATGCATGAAATAGCGATACCATTAATCTATTCCATACTGCGGCAGAGAAACCTGCAATAATAGAAGGCGGTCCATACTCAATTACACCGTTCCAGAGGGGATCTATATTAATGACTTTCTTGGAAGACCAGCATCCTGAAATATGGTCTAAAACAAAAACAAATGCTTTTGCTACATAAAGGCCTACCAGCATTGCTATCAGTTTATTGCTGTATCCCAGTAATGAAACATCATTAATAATCTCAGAGCTTAAAAATGTGCCGTAAGCTACCAATGCCACAGGACAAACTACCCATTGGGCTGTCGACAGTCTTGGTTTTAGCTCAACCATATAATAATGTGAGACAGCAGCGCAGAAGATCACACCCTGCAGAAGGCGAGATCCGCTCTTTATGTCACTTAGCAGGCTTAAGATCTCATTTCTTCGTAAACTGTGAAAATGATTCAACCATGCCTGATATGCCGGATTTGGCGTTTCAAGTATGATTCCAGTCAAAGTAGATACTATAAGTATTGGCATTATGCAGATAAAGGCACGCTTTACTGCTATGACACATGACATATCATTAACCTTATCGCAGAATTTAAATAACCGTTTTTTTAAGTTGCTTTGAATTTCGGCTTTTTCCATAATGTTCCCTCATTAATAAAAATACCTAAAAGCATTAATAGTTCCTAAAAATCAGCTTTGGAAAAAGATTAGCCGCACAAAAAATAGTTAGACTGAAAATTGGTCATTAATGTCCGATATACCTCAAAATACGAATGAGCGTCTATAAAGATACTTATTTTTTAGCTTTAAATAGTCTGATTTAATTATTCGTGATATCGTTTTTAAGAAGAAAAATCTTCTCCATAATATTCTTCTTCTGGATGTTCACATCATAGCCATATCCACCTCCTTTGATATGGCTATTATCTCAATCTCCAATAACAAAAAAATGTACATGAATTGTTTTTAGTGTTTATTTGAACTTCACAAAACCATGAGCACTAACGTTTTAAATGCCTTATGAGAAGTATTTAAAAACATAATGAAAAAATCAAATCATCAAATAAGAAAACACTCAGAAAAAATACTAACCGAAGAAAAAGTCTCCCCATAATTAATATGCACGAAAAACAAGGGGCAAAAAATGATAATAAAGAAAAATCTAGAACCTTTATATTACCTTAAAGAACAGGTAGAAAACGGAACACATGGTAACAATGTGATGGAAGTCGTATTCTCCAACAACAAAAGGAATCTTCTCCATATTTTTGACGGGGATGACACCGAATACACACCGATGATAACCCTGTCAGTTGAATCTCAGAAGAAGATAAATGGCCGATGGAGAAAGATCGGGCAAAAAGATATCCTCACATGCCACTACGAATTCTTTGTAAAGAATTGTGGGGAAGGGATGTATCAAAAAATAATCAAAACTCTTACAGAGGAGCCTTAAAGAAAGATTATACCAAGAATCCTCAATCATAATTGGACTTATAAAAACCAAAGTAATTAGCAGAAAAAATCAAAAGAGTGGCGGTATCACGACAACAATAGCGCAATTCTTAATCGGAAGTGCTTTTAACCGACCAAAATCAATAATGAATTGAACTTCATCATTGATGATAGTTGCATGATAAAATGTACCGATTCCAAAAAGTTAGACAAAGTATCTAACAATCGGAAAACGGTACATTTACGATGGAGTATTTAATAAAAAGAATGGTCAAATGAACCAATATGGTATTTGAAGTACATTTTCTCTTAGTGCTCCTGGCATAGAGCACATACATACAACCGCTCCGGTTCCTCTTTTCTTTTCAGGGATTTTATCCAATATCTGGAAAGCGGATGTCATATCAGCAGACACATTGCTGCTTTGCTTTATCTCGATAGGATACAGGACACCGTCTTGTTCTATGATAAAATCAATCTCTGCTTCTTCGAATGTTTCGTCACCATTCTTTTTAATTTTCTTCTTATCTTTACCCCGATAATATGAGACAAAATAACGATAATCCAATCCTCTGTTTGAGTAACTCTTTAATATCTCTGAAATCACAAATGTCTCAAAGAATTCCCCGCTCATTGCGCCTGTTGCCAATGTTTCCGGCGTCAGCCAGCGTGTGAGGTATGCTGCAAGACCGGTATCTCTGAAGTAAAGTTTTGGAGTTTTAATTGCCCTTTTCAATGCACTGTTTGCATATGGTTCCAGTATATAAATTATTCCTGATGCTTCTAAAACGGAAACCCAATTCTTTATGGTATTCGCATCCTTGCCTACCTCATCTGCTATATTCGAATAATTTAACATCTGACCTGTTCTGGCAGCACATGCTACCATGAACCTTCGGAATGCGTCCAAATCCTGTACAGCAGCTAATTCTCTGACATCTCGTTCTAAATATGTCTTAACATAACTGGAAAAAAACATGGACCAGTCCATGTCAGGGTTCTGCATTTCAGGATATCCGCCTTTATGAATAATATTCCATATATTATCAGGTTTTACTGCGGTTTTATTTCGTTCCTTGACATACTCCATCGTGGGTAGAAATGGTTTTACAAAACCACTCTTCATTATCTCTCTGAGAGACAAGGGCGGAAGTTCGATGATCGCAACTCTTCCGGCTAATGAATCAGACACTAATTCCATTAGCTTAAAGGGCTGAGATCCGGAAAGATAAAATAACCCCTTTGAATCTGTACTGTCACTGGATTGTTTGATATATCTGAATAAAGAGGGCACATACTGAATCTCATCTAAAAATAAAGGTGGTTCATTTAACGACATGAACATCTCAGGATTATTCTTTGCCTGTTCTTCAGCAAACGGGTCATCAAATGAAACCTGCTTTATGCCAGGATATAAATGCTTTACAAGTGTGGATTTTCCGGTCTGTCTTGCACCTGTAATCAATATGCATTTAAATGTATTTTCAGAATGTTTTACCACATCCTCAATAGCTCTTTTAATATATTCCATATAACAATCCTCACATGTTACGACTATTTCGGAATATCATTCCGTATTAGTCGTATTATATCATCCGACAGTGATTGTCGCAACTGTGGAAATGCCTAATTCGGAATATGATTCCGAATTAGCCAAAGAAAAGGCGCCGGAAGAAGGGATTAAACAGACTTCGTGATATACCTATTAATGACATGGAAAAAAAATAATGATAACCTCTCCCACATAAATAAAACTCCGTACAAAGAAGACCTTACCGGAATTGATCCAGTAGGGTCTTTCAGTTTATTCAAGATAAAAAAGGATTCGGATTTTGTGATATCATTAATGAAGGTACATTAGGCTGGAATAGAATCGGAAAAGAAAACAAGGAAAAACGGAGGTATTGCAATGATCGGAAGACAGGTTATCAAAATTAATAAACCCTTTACACTTGAAGAACTGGCCAAATTCATGGAGGAAAACTGGGACACAGAGCAGTTCAGTAAATTCAAAGTCGGAAAGCCGACAGCGGCATCAATCGGTGAATACATTCTTCTTCCTGCGACGCATAGATACCTTGTAATCGTTTACCCAAAGGCTGCAGGCGGGTTCTTCAACAAAGAAAACAAAGTTGTTCTCTCCACCGCAGATACGCCAGAAAGCGCTCGTCAGGCAATCGCAGAATATTTTCCTGTAAAAGGCGCAATCTTTAATCTGTGGCAGACAAGCCAGGTGCTTAATGCAGAGAAGGAACGGAAGGGACCAGCAGAAGAGGTGCTCCAGGCATACACGGCACACATGAAGGACATGCCTCCTTGGCAGCGGAAGGGTACACATCGCCATCATATCTTTGTCAGTAGAAAGATAGACCGTTACAATGTTTGCATCATGATGACCTAAAACAGCTGAAATGTTTGATAGCGGCACATCCGCCTTGAGCATTGTCGAAGCCGCATTATGTCTTGTCGTTCTGCTTCCAATGGATCTGTTACAGTTACTAATGCCGGCTAAGGATTCCAGTCTTTCAAGAATAACCCTTATGGATGATCCTTCACCATCCAAACGTGTGAAGGGTGCTAATTCCCTGACAAAAAGATATGGCGATTTACATGTAGGTCTTTCATTTAGTAAATAATCCGTTATTGCATTTCCGTAAGACTCACGGAGTGGTAGGTTAAGTGAACGGCCTGTTTTCTGCTGGAATATATGGATTATATCTTTGCGCCAGTCTATATCAGACAGTCTGATGTTACAGATATCAACACCTCGTAAGCCAGTCTCTAACACCAGTAAACATATAGCCTTATCTCGTCTGGTCATGCTATTATCATCTAATACCCTGTGTATTGCATCCATTTCGGAGCCACTATATATTTCTAAGATTTTTCTTTCGCGAGGAAGATGCGATGGGAGTTCCATCATAAGATATTTAATGTTCGGATATAACGATAGGAAACGCTTAAGTCCTGCTAATCCACTGGTAATAGTGGATGGTTTGAAATAACCATGGTCGTACAAGTATAGTATGAAATCTCTGATATCCCCGGATACTAATTCTTTAACAGAACGATACATTTTTTCTTCACAATAAATCAGAAGATATGCAACAATCCTTTGATATGTGCAGATAGTATTGGGCTGAATCTGATCCTCTTTAAGGAGTTGAACATATTTTTCTAGTTCTGATCGTAACGCTGGAGACTGGATCCGATCTTTTACAGATTTTCCTGGTTTTCGCGATGTATTAACTTCACCATTTGCTATATAGGACTTTACAAGGTTAACTACACGAATCCTTTGCCTTCTCTTAACGACAGAGATTTCTCCGGTATATGAGTTGTATTGATTCCTCAGATATTCCGTAAATAATTCTTCTGTTGGTTCATGAATGTTCATACTTTTCGCAAGTTCATTTAATGCTTTAAATTTCCGCTGATAACGTAACAATGTTTCTTTACTGTACTCTTTATCTTTTAATGATTCTAGCGTAAGGCGCAGTATCCGCTGTAACTCAGTTTCTTTCTGCATAGAAATATACCTCCTTCCTTAAGGTAAGTATATAACTAAGCAAAAAACTATGCCGACTTTTTCATGGAAAGTCTCTTATTAACTAAGTTTCATGAAAATGTCGGCATAATTAATTTATCGGTATAAGTTGTACTATGACGATATCGTCATAGTACAACCAATGCAATTGAAGCCATAAACTCAAGCTTTCGTAAGGTGACTAAAAAAGGCAGCTTTAACAGTCCTGAATCACTTATGAAGGTTTTGTATCTCAGAGTAACAGAATTATATAAAAAATGGAATAATGGTCATGG